>JBCBAO010000164.1:0-6096 GCA_038532405.1 Pseudomonadota bacterium
GAAAGCAGCCGCGCATTGATATCGTCGCGATTGGAGAGGACCTCATCAAGATCCATTGATCCAACAACGGTTCTGATGTTCGTGAGCGCGAGATTGGTGATCGCCCGCTGCAAGTCGTTCACCTCATAGGCTGCGGCGACGGCGTCAACAACTTGCGTAAAGACGACCGCGTCACACGAAACCATGGCATTGTCTTTCGTGATCACCTCTTGCTGCGGCACATCCAGCACGGTTTCCATCATGTTCATTTTGCGTCCAATGGACTGATAAATGGGTATGATGATGTGCGGTCCGGGGCCCAGGGTGCGGCTGTAGCGGCCAAATGTCTCCACAGTATAGTTGAACCCTTGAGGCACGAATTTAACGGCCTGCAAAAGTATAACAATCGCTACAATTAAGACGAGCAAAGCAACAAATGCACTATCCATGTGGTGTCCTTCCCAATAAGTCCCAGTTGACTTTCAAGTAATGATTATTTGTTGTTTTTCAATAATAACCCATAGAAAAACGGCGCATTCTGAGAATGCGCCGCTTCGATTAATTCTTTGTTTATTATAAAAAAGTCCGTCAGAGTTGAGCGAGGAGGTATTCTCCACTCGAAACTTCATATGCCCCGCCATCTTCGACGTTCAACTGCTTGACCACGCCGTTTTCGACCAACATGGAATAGCGCTGCGACCGCGCGCCCATGCCAAATCCGGATGCATCAAGCTCCAGGCCAATCGCCTTGGCGAACTGGCCGTTACCATCAGCGAGCATCCGCATGCTTGTGCCCACGTCTTCGGCTTTTCCCCACTCGCCCATAACAAATGCATCATTCACCGATGTGCAGACGATTTCATCGATCCCCTTCGCTTTAAAATCGCCGGCATGGTCCCTGAAACTCGGCAAATGTTTTACCGAACAGGTTGGTGTAAATGCCCCTGGTACAGCAAAAAGGGCAACGGTTTTGCCCTCAAAAATATCCGCCGTAGAGCGTGGCTGCGGCCCATCGGGCGTTGCCTCCATGAACACGGTGTCGGGCAATTTGTCGCCAATCTTGATTGTCATTGATTTCTCCATGGGTTCACCGCGCGCACCCTAACGATCCTGTCATCACGATCAACTTTCTTTATTCTGCTTGCGTCGGCGCGCTCGCTATACGAGCATAAGGCCATGCCGATGACTGAAAGCCATATTGATCTGACTGGCAAAGTCCTGATTGCGATGCCGGACATCGGCGATGACAGGTTTTCAAGGTCAGTCATCCTGATTTGCGCCCATGCCGAAGACTTTGCCATGGGGCTTGTCCTGAACAAGCCGATGCAAGGGCTTACGCTTCCGGACTTGCTGGAACAATTGGACATCCCCCTCACCATCGCCCTGCCGGACTATGAAGTGCTTGATGGCGGGCCCGTGGGCCGCGACCGAGGTTTTGTCCTCCACAGCGAAGATTTCAATTGCGATACCGCCACAATGCGGGTCCACGACAATCTCTGTCTCACCGCCACGCGAGATGTCCTCCATGCCATCGCGTCGGAAACACCGCCGGAGCAGGCGGTTCTGGCCCTTGGTTATTCCGGTTGGGGCCCGGGACAGATCGAACAAGAGCTCACGGACAATGCCTGGCTGGTCTGCGATTGCGACGCGGATCTGATCTATGCCCAAAACCATGCTGGGAAATGGCAGTCCGCGCTCGATAAGCTCGGTATTTCCCCAGCCTATCTCCAGGCCGATGCGGGCCACGCCTAAACTAGGTTTTGGTCTCGCCCATCAAGAAAGCGAGTGCTGCCTCGGCATCCATTGGCTTTGAGAAGGCAAAGCCTTGGACATAGACAAAGCCAAGCGCCCTCAAGCGCGCCACATCCGCTTTGTCCTCAACGCCCTCGGCTGTGCAAACCATGCCCAAGCGGCGTGCCAGAAGGGTAATCGCCTCCAGGATATGGTCAGTCCGCTCGTCGCCAAGGCGGCGGGTCAGGTCTGAGTCTATTTTCAAGGCGTCTGCAGGCATATCTGCGAGCCAGGCGAAGCTGGAATGGCCGGATCCGAAATCATCCAGGACAAGCCCGGCCCCTGCCTCTTTCAATGCGAGCACGGCGGCAAGCGCCTGATCCATGTCCCGCAGAGCCGCCTGTTCGGTAAGCTCCACTTTGAGGGCCTTGTCTGGCAATTCATAGCCCTGAATCAGCGTTTCGACGAGCCCCGCCATATCGCCCTCGGCAAGGTCGCGGCCGGTAACATTCACCTGGACGAACAGGTCAGACCGCCCGGTCCCTTTTTGCCATTCGGACAGTGCCTGGGCTGCGTGGATAAGCATGTTGGTGGCCAAAGCCGGGTCTTCAAAGGATGCATCGCTGATATCTGCGCCGCCATGCCAACGTGCGAGGGCTTCAAACCCGGCCGTAATACCCGTTCGCAGGGAAATGATCGGTTGATAGGCGGGTTGCAATACCGGTCCCGGGCGTGCCTGAACCTCGTGGGTTTGGCTGGTAATAAGGGACCCTGTCGCCCCGCCATCTGCATTGAAGTCGCCAATAAGTTGCACACGCCGTCCGTCGGACAAACCAAGGGCGCAAGATACATCTCCCTTGCCCGCCTCCAGGGTTCGGACAAGGCGCGAGCGGCTAAGGCCATCGAGCTGAACGCTGAAGGCAGGCAGTGTCCAAGCGCCTCTCAGATCACTCAAATCGGTGTCGGATGTTTCTATCCGCAACTCAGCCTCCGCCGGTGACCAGCGCCACTGCCCCCTGATTTCTGATTTTTCCATGTGGGCCTTCGGGTTACGTATTGGGGGGGATCGTATCCATCTTGCCGTCACTCGCAAGGCGCGCATACAGGATATGGTCGCGGCGCTCGCCGGCAATCTCCAGATAGGACCGGGCTATCCCTTCGCGCTGGAAGCCACACCGCTCCAATACCTGCTGGGATCTGTGATTGTCCGTCACGGTGGCGGCCTCAATCCGGGCCAGGGAGACGTTTTCCAACCCCCAGGCTGTGACGAGGCCCACCGCCTCGGTCATATGCCCGGCCCCTACCGCGTCCTGTCCAAGCCAATAGCCGAGCGTGGCGATATTGGCTGGCCCACGGCGGACATTTGAGAGGGCCACACCGCCCAATAAAGTATCCCCTTTGCGGGCAAAGATCAGGAAGGCATACCCCCGGTCCCTACGCCAGGCGTCCCGCCAAACGCGCATGCGCCCGCGCCAGTCCCGGTGGGAATTTGCATCCTCAGGCCAAATCGGTTCCCACGGAGCCAAATGGCCGCGACTGGCCTCGCGGACCTGGGACCAGGCATCGAAATCCGATCGAACAGGCGGACGGATATAGGTATTTTTGGCAATGAGGCAGGTGGATCGCAAGCCCGGTATCATGGCGCAAGCAAAGCGCGTACACGGCTGCGAACGGCCACTTCGGACGCCTCAACCCGTTCAAATTGCTCGCCGCGTTCAGCG
This sequence comes from Pseudomonadota bacterium, assembly GCA_038532405.1. Taxonomy (GTDB): domain Bacteria; phylum Pseudomonadota; class Alphaproteobacteria; order Caulobacterales; family Hyphomonadaceae; genus CALLCD01. The sequence goes on from JBCBAO010000164.1 coordinate 3,432, forward strand.
AGCGCAGCGCAGCGCTCTGGCAATGGCGCATCCCGCCCGGTGGCATCGAGCACCGTTTCGGGAAACTTTGCCGCATGGGCCGTGGCAAGAACGATGCGCGGTTTCTCCGTCTCCATCTTCGTTGAAATCGCCGTCCCGACAGCCGTATGGGGGCAGATTAGCCACCCCGTTTCAGCCAGTATGCGCCGCATATCATTTAGCGTGGCGTCATTGTCCACGGGCTCTGCGTCGAATGACAGGGCTTGAAGGGCTTTAAACGCCGCATCGGGGAGCTGCGCCTCGCCGCTTTGCGCGTAGCTATTGTAGAATTGGCGCACGGCACCGGCATCCCGATCGACGAGGTCAAAGAGGAGACGTTCGAAATTGCTGGGTACGGAAATATCCATGGCCGGGCTTGGCGTTGCCGCAGCGGGCGTGCGCCGCATATGGCCCCGTGTCGTCAAATCAGCGAGGGTTTGATTGAGGTTGACAGCGGAAACCGCATCAAACTCAGCCAGAAGGCCGCATCGCCCGGCGACATATCCGGCCAACACATCGCCCATATTGCCACTTGGCACGATAAAGCGCAGCGGCACGTCAGGCCCAAGGCTCGCCTGGGCGAATGCATAATAGACCGTCTGCGCGGCGATGCGGGCCCAATTGATGGAATTAACGCCGGACAAGGCCACGTCACTTGCGAACTCTTTGTCTGCGAACAGCGCTTTCACAATGGCCTGGCAACTGTCGAAATCGCCATCGATCGCAAAATTATGGATATTCGCGGCACCGGTTGAGGTCATAAAGCGGCGCTGAACCGGCGAGACGCGTCCATCCGGATGTAGGATAATGAGCGTAACATGGGGCGATCCAGCAAAGGCTGCCGCTGCAGCGCCGCCGGTATCACCGCTGGTCGCGCACATGACTGTCATCTGTAACCCGCGCTCGCCAAGCACGTGGTCGTAGAAGCGGCCGATAAACTGCATGGCGACATCTTTGAATGCGAGCGTCGGCCCGTGGTGCAGTTCCATCATCCATTCGCCAGGCGAGAGCTGAACAAGCGGCGCGACACCCTGGTGAGAAAAGCTGGCATACGCGGTTTCGCAAATATGTTTGAGGTCCGCAGCCGGCATTGCGTCGCCGGCAAACGCAGCAAATATGCGGGTCGCGAGATCGACATAGGGCTCACCAGGACGAGCCGGTGGAATTTGCGGCCAGGCCTCCGGCACATACAAACCGCCATCCGGCGCAAGGCCAGACAAACATGCCGTGACAAAATCAACGGGGTCAGCACCGCCGCGCGTCGATATATATTTCATCCTTGGGTCCCGAATCTTAGCCGCCCGGCGTTTATATGGAAGACCAGATACATCACCAATAAGGCAATCCCCATTCCCCACCATGTCAGTGCGTAACCGAGGTGACGCGCCGGGGGCAATGGGTCGGCCAAAACCGGATCGGCCCAAGGGTTGGGGATCAGATCGCCGCCGCCTGTTTCGTCAAAAATGGCCAATTCGCGGGGCTCATACACCTCCTCGGAGAGGCGATCGGCTGCCTCGGCATCCAATTGATCGGCAATGGCACGCACATCATAGGAGAACAGCCGGTTGCCATTTGGTGCCGGCGTGAAACGGTTCGGCCCCGTCGGCGTCGCGAACACACCCTCATCATGGGAAATGAGGGCCTCATTGGGGCTCGCAAGATCCGGCGGCTCAATGCCATAGAAAAGCACTTCAGATATCAAAACAATATCTGCGCCAGCATCCACAGCAAGGACGACCCGCCAGGCCGACTGTCCATTCAATATGGTTGAGACGTAAAACGGGCCACCGACAACTCGATCCCCATCAAAGGCGACCCATTCAATGACAGCGGCCGCATTTGCCTGCTTTTCCTGGTATCTTTGCCATTGCCAATTGCCGAGCATGACCAGGATAGCAAGGCTGATGACCGCGCAAACCGTCATCACTGGCAATGGCCGAAAGCTCAAGCCGAGACGCTCCAAAACAAACCGCTGCTCGCCATGGCGCGCTAGTGGCCAAGAATCAAATACGGCGCGACATAAACAAACGCGAAGAGAAACAGCCAAACGACATCAACAAAGTGCCAATACCAGGCGGCGGCTTCGAACCCGAAATGCTTTTCCTTTGTGAAACCACCATTCATAAGTCGAAGCAGGCATACCGCGAGGAAGATGGTTCCGATGAGCACGTGGGCACCATGGAACCCTGTCGCCATAAAGAAGGCCGAGCCGTAAAGAGACCCATCATAAGTGAAGCCAGCTTCGGCATACTCAACGGCCTGGACGAATGTGAAGAATGCTCCCAGCAAAATTGTGAGTATCAAGCCATTTCGGCAACCCTTGCGGTCACCATGCTGAAGCGCGTGGTGAGCCCACGTCACCGTCGTGCCAGACAATAAGAGAATGAGGGTATTTGCGAGCGGCAAATGAAAAGGATCGAAGGTCTCAACCCCAGGCGGCGGCCACGATCCCCAGGCCGAAAGCCCTTCATATAGGATATTCGCACTGTCGAATGTTCCACCAGCACGGGCCGTGTGGAAAATCGTCATTTCAAAGAAAGACCAAAACCACGCGACGAAAAACATCACTTCCGATGCGATGAACATCAGCATGCCATAGCGCAAACCGATCTGCACAACCGGTGTATGGTCCCCGCCAACGCTCTCC
>JBCBAO010000165.1:0-6081 GCA_038532405.1 Pseudomonadota bacterium
GCCCCGTCCAGTGCGCGCGTTGACCCAGAGGTTGCCGCAGCTGCCCTACTTGTTGAAGCTGCCCTTGTTGATGGGGTCTATGCCGACCTGGAAAGCGACCGGATCGCCCTCATTCTGCTCGAGAGCTTCGGGTTCGATGCCGACCGCGCCGACAGCGTGCTTGCCGAAGGCGAGATCCTGGCCGAGGAGGCCGTGGGCGTGCATGAGTTCACCAAACATGTGAAAAAACTGCCGATCGAACAGCGCGAGTCGATCATTGAAGGGCTTTATCTGGTGGCGTTTGCAGATGGCGAAAAATGTCCCTTTGAGGACGCCTTTATCCGAAATGTCGCCTCGCTGCTTCACGTGGAGGATGTGCCCCGCGCAAAGGCACGACAAAGGGCAGAAGCGCGCAGTGCCCCTGCGGCCGATTGACAATCGGCTTGCTCAAGGTCATGTCCGCCAACATATTTCCCCCATCTTACCGGAGTTGAAGTTCCCATGACATATATTGTCACCGATGCCTGCATCCGCTGCAAATATATGGATTGTGTCGAGGTCTGCCCCGTAGATTGTTTCTATGAGGGGGAGAATATGCTCGTAATAAACCCGGAAGAATGCATCGATTGCGGTGTTTGTGAGCCGGAATGCCCCGTGGAAGCAATCGTTGTAGACACAGAGGATGATCCGGACGGCAAATGGCTGAAACTGAATGCGGAATACTCGAAAAGCTGGCCGGTGATCACGCGGATGAAAGATCCCCCTGAAGATCGGGAAGAGTTTGCCAACGAAACTGGAAAATTGGAAAAATATTTCAGCCCGAAACCAGGAACTGGCGATTAACCTTAAATGCCGCCCAAAGCGCCCGAGATTGTATAGCGGGGGCATTTGTGTTATAAACTTATCAAGTGTTTAGGTTTCGCTCCATGAAAGAAGTCTGTCCGAGTGCGGTCGCGCATCCGGACTTTTTTTCGTCTTGCTGAGCCAGAACTAGCGTAGAAAAGGATCAAATATGGCTAAGAAAGCTGACAACGCATCGACTCTGGCCTTCGATATTGGGCAAAATGTGGTTTATCCAGCCCATGGCGTCGGCACGGTAACGGGCATTGACAAGCAGAAAGTCGCCGGAATGGACCTGGAAGTCTATGTGGTATCGTTCGATCAGGACAAGATGATCCTGCGCGTGCCAACCAACCGGGCAGAAGCGTCGGGCATGCGTGCGCTTGCGGGCACAAAACTTGTCGACGACGCTCTGAAAACCCTTGGAGGACGCGCCAGAATCAAGCGGACCATGTGGTCACGCCGGGCCCAGGAATACGAAGCGAAGATCAATTCAGGCGACCTGATCTCCATTGCTGAGGTTGTCCGCGACCTCCACCGCGGAGATGACCAGCCAGAACAATCCTATTCTGAGCGTCAACTCTATGAAAGCGCCCTAGACCGCATGGCGAGGGAACTTGCTGCGGTTGAAAATATCGACCGGACCGCGGCCATGGAACGGCTCGCCGCCTCCCTGGCGAAGAAAAAAGCGGCTTAAAAGCTTAGAAAAATCAATTCACAAAACCGGTCAGTCCAATCTGGCCGGTTTTTTTGTGTCCGCCGATGATCCAATTCGGCCTTCCGACGTAAAAACAGTATCGTGCTCATAAGTTCGAGCACCGTCTGAACGTTGGGAGGTGTAAGATGTCAAATACCGTAATGACGCAGCAGTCCGGAGACCGCAGCTTCGTCAAAAAAGCGATGAAAACCCCCCTTCTCGAAGCAGATCGCGAGCAGGATCTCGCCCGCCGCTGGCGCGATGACCAGGATGAGAAAGCCCTCCACGAACTGACAGCCGCCTATATGCGCCTCGTCATCGCCATGGCGACAAAGTTTCGCCATTATGGCCTGCCGATGCCGGACCTGATCCAGGAAGGCAATGTCGGTCTGATGCAGGCAGCTGCCCGCTTTGATCCTGACCGCGAGGTGCGGTTCTCAACCTATGCCTCCTGGTGGATCCGGTCTTCCATACAGGATTATGTCCTGCGCAACTGGTCCATCGTGCGCACCGGCACAACATCCGCCCAGAAATCCCTATTCTTCAATCTCCGCCGCCTGCGCGCCCAGATCGACGATACGGGCAGCGCCGCCATGACCCCTGAAAACAAGGCCTGGGTCGCCGAGCATCTGGGCGTCAATGAGCGCGATGTGGACGCCATGGCCGCGCGCCTTTCCGGGTCGGACAGGTCCCTGAACGCCCCCCTCTCGAATGATGGCGAGGCCGGCGGCGAATGGCAGGACCTGTTGCCGGATGAGGGCATGCAGCTGGAAGATCGCGTCATGCAGGACAAGGATCGTGCAAAGCGGGCCAAATGGATCGCGGATGCGATGAAAACACTGAACGAGCGGGAAACACTAATCGTCAGTGAGCGCCGCCTCGTCGATGATTCGGTGACATTGGAAGCCCTCGGCAAACGCCTCGGCATCTCCAAGGAACGGGTCCGGCAAATTGAGCACCAAGCCCTCGGAAAGCTTCGCCGCGCCCTGGAGCGAATGGTCGGAGACCCGGTCGCCGCCGGCTTGCTCCCAGATGGCTGAAACCAAAAGGTGCTTCACGTGACCGCAATGTCTTAAGAATTTTCATGCCCGGCGCTTGGCCTAGGGCCAAAATCAAGACGGATTGAGCGCATGGACATTCAGCCCATGGGTGATTTCCATCTTACCGTCATACACATAGCCTCGAATTTCTGCCTTCCGCGGAGGGGCGTCGCAAAGATCGCTCGCCCCCGGCATCGCCATTAGAACGAGGGATGCGCCGCTTAAGGAAAGTTGGCATCGCGCATCGCTCGCCTGCCCGGCACCCTCAACCCGATCAATCGTGCCATATATGATCTGGAATCCCCTCGCCTCGGCAACAAGCGTGTCAGCCTCCAGAATGTCATATGCGTCTAGTGACCAAAGCCCGATGCCAGCCTCCCGTGCCGCGCGCTCTGCTTCGTAGAGCAAATCCCCCAGCGGGGCTGTGTCCGGATAGATCCGCACCCGCGCGCCGCCGCGGCGGATCATTTCGAAATTGAGCCACAGTTTCGGACCGAGATTGTCCACCGTCTCGACATAAGCGAGCGCCCGGTCGTAGCGGTCCCGCGTCAAGCCAGGATAAATGAGGCGCACCGTGCGCCCCATCGCCATATCCTCCAGCATTCGCGCCGACTTTTCGGCAAAGGGCTGGCCGGCCCTCGACCGGCGCTCCGGCGCTGGGGCCTCGATCCCCACCAGGCGAACCGATAGGCCGGTATCAAGCACGAGCGCATCACCATCAATAATCCGAACCACTCGCCCCTGCTCCCCCTGGCGCAACGTCTCCAGCGGGTGCGGCTCCGAACAGGCTGCCAGAAGCAGCCAACAGATCGCAGATTGCAGGGCAGCTCGCCACATCTTGCCAACATCCTTTGCCGACAATCTATTGGGTTCTGCCATGAACACCAGAGGCTGAACGACTCCGGAGGTTTCGCAATCACGCGGAAATCGCTATGGAGGTCGAACACGTCCCCGTAGCTCAGCTGCATAGAGCAACCGCCTCCTAAGCGGTAGGTCGCAGGTTGGACTCCTGCCGGGGACGCCACACACAAACCGGGCGAGCCATTAACTTGCTGTTTTCATCGCCCCGGTCTGCTCACCCTGCCCGGCAAGCAGGGCCCGCAAATCCGCATCGGAAACACCGGGGCTGTAGAGAAAGCCCTGCCCGAGCGTACACCCACGCCGGGCCAGGAACGCCGCCTGCGCCTCGGTTTCAACGCCCTCGGCGACGGTCTCCAGACCAAGGGTTTCAGCCATGGCCAGGATCATTTCCACAATGGCCGGTGCCTGGGGGTCCTCCTGCAAAGCGGAGACAAATTGCCGGTCAATCTTGAAAATATCAAAGGGCAGCTGGGTAAGCATGGACAGGTTTGCATGCCCGGTTCCGAAATCGTCAATGGCGAGCTTGATCCCCATGGCCCGGAGCGGCTCCATAACCTCCGTCACCCGCTTGGGGTTGGAAACCGCCATGGTCTCGGTAATTTCAAGCTCTAAAAGCCGGGGTGGCAAACCGGCATGGCGGAGGGCATCCACGACTTGGGTGATAAAATCCCGGCGCTCGAACTGGCTTGGGGACACATTTACCGCCACCGCAAGCTCATGCCCATCCCGCAGCCACCCCGCTGCAGCGCGGCAGGAAACCTTCAGAATCTGGTAGCCGATCTCGTCGATCAGGCCGAGTTCCTCTGCGAGGGGAATGAATGTCCCCGGCGAAATCGCGCGTGCTTCGCCGCGCTGCCAGCGGGCTAAGGCCTCAACACCGGTAAACCGACCGGTTTTAAAACAGATTTTCGGCTGGAAGACCGGCTGAAACGCCTCTGTTTTCACCGCATCGCGGAGTTCCTGTTCAAATCGCGTCCGGCCAAGCGACAGGCGCTCAAGGCGCGGCGTAAAGAACTGAAACCCGGTTTTCCGGGCACGCACAACTTCATCGAGGGCCATTGCGGCATTGCGCAGCAATACATCGGCGGCCTCACCATCATCGGGGGCAATGGCAATGCCGCCGGACAGATCAAGGTGGATCAACCGTCCGCCAACCTCAAAAGGTTTGGAAAACAATATGGTCAGATCCCGTGTCACCTGGGAGGCCTCACGCCGCCCACATCCCTTGGGCAGGAACAGGGCAAACTCGCCGGGGTCCAATGTCGCCAGAAGCGCGTTCTGCATATGGACGGTTTCGTTGCGCGCCTCGGTGGCAAGATACATCGACATCCGTGTCGAAACGCCGATCTGAAGCAGGCTGCCGCCACCCGGCCCCAAAAGGTCCGCTGCGCGCGCATATCCTCCAAGGGAGAGTTTAAAGAGCGTCGCCGGAGCTTCGAATTGGGCACTTGGCAGGTGCTTCTCCAGGGCCTCGTGAAGGCTCAACCGGTTTGGAAGCCCCGTTACCGAATCGCGAAACGCCGCTCGCTGCAACCGCTCGATCTGGTCGCGATACCCCCGCCGCGTGGTCTGTAGCGTACTGGCAATGCGATGAAATTCCCCATATCGATGGGAGGATGGTCCCTGCGTATCCTGCCGCTGTGCCTGGGTTTCCAGCTCCTTGATCTCACGGTCAAGCAACCGCGCCCCGCGGTGGGAAAGCCAGAGGGCCAGGCCGGTGGACCCAAAACCCAAACTCCCAATAGCGATCAGCTGGATAAGGGACGTGCGAATGCCAAGCAGCAATCCCAGGCTGATCAAACACGCCCAGAAAATCGCGCACACAGACAAGGCAACGCGCGGACCAAGGGCCGTGACGCTGGGCAGCAGAGCGCTGTCCTCAAAGCTGGGTTGCGATGATATCTCTCTCAAGCCACTCGTCCCAAAACCACAAGACCCCTGTCTCAACCCTAGTGACGTAGACCGAAGTGTTTAGAATTCTGTGAACAGATGACTGGATTAGAAGCGAAAGAAACAGCATATAGCGCCCATGTCCAAGCCACGCACCGCCACACGCTCCCGCCAGACCAAGGAGACCTCGATCACGGTTTCCATGGATCTTGATGGTACAGGGACCGCCAAGATCAACACCGGCGTCGGTTTTTTCGACCATATGCTGGAGAGCTTTGCCAAACATTCCGCGATCGACCTTGAAGTCCATACCGAAGGTGACTTGCACATCGATATGCACCACACCGTCGAGGATACCGGGATCGTCATGGGCGAGGCCCTCGTCGAGGCACTCGGGGACTTTGGCGGCATCACCCGCTTTGGCCATGCCTATCTGCCCATGGACGAAACCTTGAGCCGCGCCGCAATTGACCTTTGCCGACGCCCCTATTTCATCTGGAAAGTGGCGTTCCAGCGCGACAAGGTCGGGGATATGGACACCGAACTCTTCAAAGAGTTTTTCCAGGCCTTCGCCACCCGCGGCGGCATGTGCCTGCACATCGAAACGCTATATGGCGAAAACTCCCACCACATTGCCGAGAGCTGTTTCAAAGCCCTCGCCCGGGCGCTGCGAACAGCTGTAACCATTGATGATCGCCTCGCCGGTGCCCCCGCCTCCACAAAGGGTTCGCTCTAATCAGCCCCCGCTGGCATCGGCGACGGTCACCGCCCCCA
>JBCBAO010000166.1:0-6070 GCA_038532405.1 Pseudomonadota bacterium
GCTTATGTTGCTGGAACGGGCGTCGGTTTACTGATGTTCGGTGCTTTAGGTGCGCGGATCGGACGATGGCGTAGTCTCGTCGGTGGCCTTGTCGGGTTTTCGGTTCTCTCGCTCTTGGGCGCACTTTCACCGAATATGGGCTCGCTTTTGGGTATACGCTTTTTTCAAGGCGTGATGTCCGCAGGGCCAGCCGTCTTTGCGCCGGGTATTATACGCAGCTTATTTGATGAGGCAGGTGCGACGCGTGCGCTTGGAGCACTTGGCAGCGTGGAATCATTGGTCCCAGGCGCTGCCCCTATTGCTGGGCTCTGGCTATTGGAGATCGGCGGATGGGCCCTTTCATTTCTCGTTACAGCAAGTTTGGGATTGGTTCTGGCAATTGTTCTTGGCATGCAAAGGAGCATGATACCGCCCGCTCAAGCCCAATCTGGCGGTGGTTCATATTATCAATTGCTGAAATCGCCGACTTATTTGCGTTACGCGCTCAGCCAAGCATGCGTGCTAGGTGGTTTACTGATTTTTGTCTTTGGCGCGCCTGCTGTCATCACCTCAAGCATGGGCGGTGAAATTATCGACTTTATCCGGATGCAAGTGGTGGGGGTCGCCTGCTTTATTTTGGCATCAAATTTAGCTGGGTTATGTGTTACACGGTTCGGTGCAGAACAAATGATATGGTTTGGGACGGCTCTAGCCGTAGCGGCGGCGCTCGGCCTGTTCGGCTATGCCCTGATTGGTGGCAAAGATACCATCTTGCTTTCAATATTGTTCGCGCCGCTTAATGCCGGTTTGGGACTAAGGGGCCCACCTGGCTTCTTACGCGCAATTATTGCGGGCGGCGATAATGATGATCGGGCAGCCTCGCTTATGATATTAGCCATATTTGGTGTTTCAGCAGGTGGAACGGCGCTGTTCGCGCCGTTCCTGGAAACTGGCCTTATCGGCTTGTCTGCGGCTTGCCTGATAACCGAGTGCTGCGCTTTGGCTTTGTTGTGGAGTTTGCCAAAACTCTAATTCTTAGCCACGTATCGCGCCAATTGCCGGGAAAAGAGGCTAAGCCCAGCGTCTGCATCTTGCCAGATTGCAATCCGCGGCCGGCCATCGTTCAAAGTGGTGTCGTAGCTATCGGCTATTTCCGCGAGCACAAGATCACCAGCTTGAAGATTTACACTATAGCTTGCACTCCCGGCATAAATGCTCCGCGAGAAGTCGAGTTGAACATTCACGTTTGCATCGGCTAAAGTTGGCCGAGTGGAAGCAAGCTGCGTGATGGTTGCTTCAATCACCAGCACGTCATCTGCTGGCGCTTCTACGATTTCGAACCTTTTTCCAAAATCGCGAGCAAGATATTTCTGAAATTTATCGGCACGGCGGGCTTGGTCTTGTGGCGTAACCGGGCGCTCAGAGTTGATGTCCCGTATGTTGCGCCGTGTATCTTCAGTCAGGTTAACACTGACCGGCGCGATATAGACTTTCTCATAAGCGGCAAGCTGTGTTTCCTCTGACACAGTCAGTGTGTCGAAAGGCACCGCCATTGCAGTCGTAAAGGCGGAGCTTGCCAAGATAAGGCTGCCAATCAGGCTGGTACGAATATGGTTCCGGTTCATCATCGGTCTCCTAGTTCATCCCATCCAGTATTTAATTTAGGCACTCATACGCCTGCGTCAAACCCTGTATTTGCTGACCGGAAGGATATCGACATTACTGGCTTGCCCAAAGAATGCGTGCCATCCAAAGAATATCTTGGGGAACAAACTCGCGTGGGGGATAATCCGGGTTGAGCGAAATCAACTCAATGCGTGTCTCGGTCTGTTGGCCCAATAGTTTGGCCAGAACCTCACCGTCGACCGTTTTTACAACAACACGATCGCCCCGCCGCACCGGCGCATCGGGCGATACGATAATCCTATCTCCAGCACGGTAGGCTGGTTCCATACTGTCACCTGAGATCTCAAGGGCGTAGACGTCTTCTTCACCAAGCCCGGGAAACCTTATTTCATCCCAACCAGACCCTTCCGGAAAACCGGCATCGTCGAAATATCCGTTATCGCCGGCCTGTGCCAAACCGATCAATGGTGCCGTTGCGCCCCTTTTGCCTTCGATTAGCGCTGCAAGATCATCCAATCCTGCCCCTACGGCTGATAAGGCTCTTGCAACACTTTCGGTCGAGGGCCATCGCGGCCGCCCATCCTTACCCATCCGCTTTGATGGGTTAAACGCCGTGGGATCCAAGCCTGCCATGCGCGCAAGGCCGGATGGGCTTAGGTTGTGATATGCTGCGAGCCGATCCAGCCCACGCCAAATATCGTTATGTCTCATTAGGGTTTCCCGACCGCTCAACAATTCGAAAAGCTTTTTTACGAGCTATTAATAGGAAAATCAACCTACTATAGGATAATTCACCTTCTGGTTTGCAGCTAACCTAATTCTACAATTGCCACCTGCGACGAAGCCTGTTTGAAGGCCCTATGGACCGTTCAGTAGTTTACAAGATTCTTAATGTGGCTGACTGGGAACACGCAGTTGCGGCCGGTGTATCTGCGACCGCCTTAGATTCCAAAGATGGATACGTCCATTTGTCGACCGCGCATCAGGTGGGTGAGACTTTGGCTCTACATTATGGGGCGCAGGCCGGACTTCACTTGCTCGAATTCGCCGTCGAAGATCTTGGCGATGTGCGGTGGGAGCCGTCGCGCGGCGGTGAATTGTTTCCCCATCTCTACGGGGCGCTCCAAATCGAGAAAGCGAAGCGCAAATGGGTGCTGGACCTTGGATCGGACAATGTTCCAAGTCTGCCAGTGGATTTATAGGTTATGGGTCTTGCAGATTTGGGCACATCATTGGTTCGGCGACTGCCCGCTGAAGAGGCTCATCTTGCGACAATCCGGGCGCTAAAGTTGGGGCTTGGTGCGCCTCTTTCGGCACCTGAAGACGATCCGATACTGAAAACCACTTTGCCGATTTCCGGGCTTGTTTTGCCCAATCCAATTGGACTTGCTGCCGGCTTTGATAAAAACGCTGAAGTGTTTGGCCCGATGTTTCGCTTTGGTTTTGGCGCTGTAGAATGTGGGACTGTGACACCGCGTGCCCAGGCGGGAAACCCAAAGCCGCGCCTTTTCCGCTTGAAAGAAGACAAAGCCGTCATCAATCGGATGGGGTTCAACAATCAGGGCCTCGCACTATACGTCCGCAGGCTTCGCCGGGGAGGGCAGCGCGCTGGTGCTTTGGGAGCCAATGTCGGCGCAAACAAGACCAGCAGTGACCGAATTTCCGATTATGTGACTGGATTGGAGGCTGTCTGGCCATATTGCGACTATGTCACCATTAACATTTCCTCGCCAAACACACCGGGTTTGCGCGGATTGCAGGACAAAGGTGCACTTGAAGAATTGCTCGGGAGATGTGCCGAGGTTGCCGGTCCCTTATCCCCGAAGCGCCCCGTATTTTTAAAAGTCGCTCCGGACCTAGAAGAGGTTGCTATCAGTGACATTGTCGCCGTTGCGAGATCGGCAAAGCCCTTTCTCACTGGGCTGATCGTCTCAAATACTACGGTGAGCCGCCCGGCATCGCTTCAAAGCATCCACAAAGACCAAACCGGCGGTCTGTCGGGGGCTCCACTATGCACGCTTTCCACCAACATACTTGCAGCGTTTGCTGATCAAATTGGGGGTGAATTCGATTTGATTGGCGTTGGTGGTATCGCAACCGCTCAAGACGCTTACGAGAAAATCCTCGCAGGTGCGAGCGCTGTCCAGCTCTACTCCGCTCTTGCTTTTGTGGGGCCTGGGCTTGTGGTGCGCTTGAAAGCTGAGCTTGCGAAATTGCTGCGTGCTGATGGTTTTTCAGATGTGCGCGAGGCGGTCGGGAAAGCTCAGCGTGGCTGAATGGACCGGATGAGGCTTGGCCAATAGAGGACAAGGAACCCCGCGCGCCAAAGGTACATCGTTAAAAAAGCGATCCAAACGCCAAGATTGTCGTATGGACGTAGGCTGAGGTCTGTCGCTATGTAGCCGAGCGTTGCGAGTATTCCTGCGTTTCGGAGCGCCCTGCCATGGGTGGCTCCGATAAATACCCCGTCCAATTGAAACGGAATAACACCCAATAACGGCATCATGGCGCAGAAAGGCAGATAGGCCAGCGCTGAGGCTTGTGCCTCCGGATCTAGAATGAATGTTCTAATGACCCATCCACCGCCGACTAGGAAGACTAATGCAATAACTATCCCGGAGATGATTGCTAGTTCGCTGGTGATGCGCATAGCGCGTTTGAGGCGCTCAGGGTCTCTTGCTCCGACCGCTTCCCCGGTCTCTTTTTCCGCAATGAACGCAAACCCATCCAAGACAAAGGCTGCAACCGTTACAAATTGCAGAAGCACTTCATTGCCGGCCAGCGCTGCTGTGCTTTGGCGAGCCCCGGCATTTACGAACCAGGCGAATGATAGCAGAACGGCCATCGTTCGAATCATGATGTCACGGTTAGCGGTAAACAGGCGCATGACTTTGTCCTGCGCCCATAAAGGGGCAGTCCTTTGAAAGGCCCCGCGAACAATGACCAGACCAAAGATCAGCGCAATCCATTCTGCAATGGCCGTTCCCGCGCCGATTCCAGCTGGACCCCAGTCAAAAACGGCCACGAATAGAAGGTCTAGTCCTGCATTCACGCCATTTAAGAGGATCTGAAAGGCGAGGAGTGCCCGTGTCCTGCCTGAGCCGAGCAACCAACCCGAGATTCCATATCCCATCAGCAGCGCCGGCGCGCCCCAGATTCGGGCGTCGAAATAGTCCTGACCAAGGCGCTCAACCTCCGGCTCTGCATCGAAAATGGCGAAGGTGACGGCTTTCAGAGCGGGCGCGAGGACCAGAAGAAGGATACCAAGCACGAAGCCGAGTGTAAGCGCCCGCAAGAGTATCGCTCTGGATTCCGCTGAATCGCCAAGGCCGCGCGCCTGGGCTGTCAGGCCGGTGGTGGACATACGTAGAAAGCCGAAGCCCCAATAGATGAAACCGAAGGAGACTGCCGCGACCGCAACGGCTGCCAGATCCACCTTGTCACCAAACCGACCCATCGCAGCAGTATCGACAATTCCGGTCATGGCGATTGCGGCCTGGGACAAGACAACAGGCCAGACCAGTTCCAAAACGTGCCCTCTGGTTAATGCAGGAGTTATGGAAACATCCGTCATGCCGCAGGTCTATGGCATGTCGTGCGCTCGCGCCACCTCAAGCCTCAAGACGTCTCTACGGCATTGGTAAAGAGCGATTTTCGCTAAAAGATGCTCGATTATCAAAAAAAATTTATTGATAAAAAATAATATTGGATCTAAATAGGGACATCAGGCGGTGTTTGCGGGCTTCTTATCGCAGCGCCGGGGTTCAACCATAGGGCACAAGGTTTTGTTATGTCAGAGGGTCCGTCCGAGGCAAAAACGGGGTCAGGCATTGGCCTGTTAATCAAAAGATTGGTCTTTCTCGCACTACCAGTTGCAGTGCTTGTGCTTGGTGGTGTTGGCTTTGTCGCCATGGGCGCTTTTAAGCCAGAGCCTGAAGAGAAGGCGGAGACGATTGAAGCGCTTCCTGTCTTAACAGCCGAAGCATTTTCTGAGCCGGTCCAACTTAAAGTGCGTAGCCAAGGTGCGGTTACGGCACGGGCGGAAGTTAGCCTAGCTTCGCAGATTAGTGGTCGCCTGCGCTATGTGGCCCCGGATTTTCTTCCAGGTGGGCAATTTTCCAGGGGTGATGTGCTGTTTCGTTTGGAAGACCAGGAATACAAGCTGAGGGTTATCCAGGCTGAGGCGAATGTTGCGCAGGCCCGCACAACATTTATTCGCGAGACGTCGGAGTCGCGCCAGGCGTCCGCTGACGCTGCAGAGCTCGGGGTCGACGCGGTATCTGACCTAGCTCTTCGCCGCCCCCAAATGGCCGAAGCAGAGGCGATGCTCGCATCTGCAGAAGCGGCCCTTGAAGAAGCGAAACTGCAACTTAACCGAGCTATTATTCGTGCGCCATTTGATGGACGCGTACGTACAAAGCTTGCCGATATTGGCGCTTTTGTAACGCCCGGTATGCAGCTTGGA
>JBCBAO010000167.1:0-6037 GCA_038532405.1 Pseudomonadota bacterium
GCTCAACCCCGATACCAATTTGCATGCAAATGCACACCATATGGCCGTCGCCTATGAGCCCTTGGCCGAGGCCATAGAGCGTATTGCGCCGCTTTATGGTGAACCCATCGGTGCCAAACGTGTCGCGATTGATCCGTCTGCGCGTCCAGAATGGTTACAAATCTAGCAAGCATTCATTATTGCAGAAGCTATCGACCGAAACCTTGAAAGGTCAGGGCCTTTCCGGAATTTTGACGTCTTGAACAGACGAAGCCTAGTCCAGGTCCGCCGGTGCATCCGACCCTTCAGCGAGGGGTGCCGGGAACGCTGGCGCATTTGGTGTTATGCTCGCAAGATATGCAATGATGTTGACGCGTTCTGAGTCCTTTCGGGGGCTACGCAGCCCAGCATAGGACATCTTGTTTCCGCGCACATAGGAGCCCGGATTTGTCAGCCAGTCATTCATTTCTTCATACGTCCAGGTGCCTTCGAGGCCGGCGAGTGCGTTGGAATACTGAAAACCGGCTTTCGAAGCGATATCGCGACCCATCATAGCGTAAAGGTTTGGGCCGGTTCCATTCGGGCCGCCTTCATCCCAGCTGTGGCACTGGGCACACTGGCGCATCGCGGCTTCCCCAGCTGCGGCATCCGCACTGGCAAGGGCGAGGCCGAGGTCGAAAATATTTTCCGGTTCGTCCGGCGTATTGCTCGCGACTTCTGGGATCTCGATGTGATAGGATGGAAAATTAGCTGCCGCCCACTCATTTTGGCTTTCGTATTCGTGGGTGTCATGGTGGCCGCCGCCGCCAAACACGGCCGTCGCGACCTCATTCAGGCCCATGATGAACAGCAAAGTCGCCAGCATGGCTCCGAAGAATTTGTTAAAGGCGAGCTCGCCCATGGACCTGTCCCTCGTCTATTCGTCTCAGCGCGCGCCTTTTGGCATGCGTACTTCTATCTGACAACATAATGGTCCAGTTTTACGCAGGCATTAAAGGGGTTCGCGGCGATCCGCCGCATGGAATCGCGGAACACTGGACAGCCGCCGCCTTGCGGGGCGCGCCCGACGCGATATGACGGCAGGATGACCAATCGAATTGCCTACCAGGGGGAGCCTGGCGCGAATTCCCATATCGCCTGCAAGGATGCCTATCCTGAAATGGAGCCTGTTCCCTGCCGGACATTCGAGGATGTTTTCTCTATCGTTGAGAGGGGGGACGCCGATCTTGCGATGATCCCGGTCGACAATACGATCGCCGGCCGTGTCGCGGATATCCATCACATCTTACCGGAAACCCAATTACACATAATTGCCGAACACTATCTGCCGATCCGCTTTCAGCTTATGGGCCTGGCGGGGGTCGCACTTGGCGATGTGAAGCGTGCGCGGTCGCATATTATGGGCCTTGGACAATGCCGCAATTTTCTCCGTGCAAATGGGATTGAAGGCGTGACTGCTGCCGACACGGCGGGGGCGGCCCGCGAGGTATCCGAACTAAAAGATCCGGCAACTGCCGCGATCGCGCCACGCCTTGCAGCGGACGTCTACGGATTGCAGATCCTTGCCGAGAATGTTGAGGATGCGAGCCATAATACAACGCGTTTCGTGATCATGTCGCGAGATCCGGGAGACCGACGTCCCGACGATGGGAAGACGGTAACGGCATTTATCTTCCAGGTGCGGAATATTCCTGCTTCGCTCTATAAGGTGATGGGCGGGTTTGCGACCAATGGAATCAATATGACCAAGCTGGAAAGTTACCAGCTTGGTGGATCTTTCACCGCCACGCAATTCTATGCAGAGATTGAGGGTCACCCTGAGGAGCGCCCGGTTCAGCTAGCGCTGGAAGAGCTTGGTTTTTTCTCAACCATGCTGAAAATCATTGGCGTGTTTCCTGCCGGTGAACGCCGCGCGGAACCCCGCTAGGATCGTCCGAAAACCCGTTCAATATAGTCGAGATTTTCCTGGGGCAGGGTGATCTCGTAGAATAGACCTGAAAATGTTGCGACAATGAGTGTTGCCGCGGCGATCCCGCCTCCTATGATGGCTTTTGCGAAAGTTTCGCCCCGTGTCGGCCACCCGAAATGTACCACCGACGCTAGGTGCGCAAAGATGGCCACGATGCCGAGCCCGTAATAGGGGACGAAGACATAGGTCATTGGCGCGATCATAAGCGGTGCGGCGGCCCAGTGGAAATCGGTATCAAGTCTGAGGAGATGCCGCGTGAAAAGTGCCGCACTTGTATGCATGATTAAAAAGTAGGCGAGGTAGATGCCGCTTGCGATCTGTACCCAGCCCCAACCACTTTTCTCCTCGCTTTTCCATCGCACCATCACAAGTTTTGCGCCAATGCCGACCTGCAACAAGATCGCTAGCACCAGCAAGGGCTCAACAAACATATTGCGGTAGGCAGGTTGAACGAAGCTAAGGACCTCACCATGGGTTTCCACGCCGAAAATCGCCGTCATATGGACGAGGATGTGAACCACAATGAACAAGCCGAGGCCGCATGCCAATATGCGGTGCAGGATATGCAAAGGCGGCATTTTAAGCTTCACTCACCTAAATCGGATATTGTTTATCCGGATAAAATTTATCCGAATATAATGGAGAGTCAACGTCCATGCAGATGAGCAAAGGTGTCGAATGGGCAGTGCATGCTGCAGCCATGTTGGCCGTGTTGCCGGAAAAAGCTGGCCTCAGCGCCGATGCCTTGGCCCGCTATCACGAGGTTCCGCCAGCCTATATGGCCAAGCAGCTTCAGGCGATGAGCCGTGCCGGCCTGGTGAAATCGTCGCGCGGCGCACGCGGTGGATATCGTTTGGCGAAGCCGCCGGGTGATATCTCCCTATGGGATATTATGGCCGCCATCGAGGGGAGCCAGTCTGCCTTTCGGTGCACAGAAATCCGTCAGAATGGTCCCTGCGGGGCCCACGCGAATGCGTGTTTGAAGCCGTGTCCGATTGCGTCTGCCTTTTTGGCCGCTGAGACCGTCTTCCGCGACCATTTAAGGACTGTGACACTTGTTGATATTACGATGGCTGTCGGCGCAGATGCGACGCCTGGGCGAACGCTTGCTATCTTCAATTGGATTGACGCTGAGCGAGTGAATATCGGTTCGTGAACAACCATCGCGCGTCTGTGATCATCCGTCAGTGGCGTTTGTATGGTAAGCTGGGTGGGGCGTTCCTACGTTGGGGTCATTGGGAGCGCAGCCTCCCATCCATTTGGGATATAAGGGATACAACAATGAAATTTCGAGCTTTATTTGCCGCCGTAGCACTTGCGACAACGCCAGTGGTTTTCGCAGCCCCCGCCGCCTATGCCGACGTTGCGCCGATTTATACGGGCCGTTTCTCCAATACTGCCGTCCAGGGCCATGACGTCGTGGCTTATTTCACCGTCGGCGAACCGACCAAAGGTTCGGAGGACTTTGCGACGACCTATCAGGGCGCGGAGTTCCTATTCGCAAGCCAAGAAAACCTCGATGCGTTCCTGGCCGATCCGGTCAAATACGCCCCTCAATACGGTGGATATTGTGCCTATGCCGTCTCCCAAGGCAAAACGGCGAAGGGTAATGCCAACAATTGGACGATCGTTGACGGTAAGCTCTATTTAAATGTCAACAATAGCATCCAACGCCGCTGGCGGATGGACACGTCGGGTTATATCGCACAAGCCGATGTCGAATGGCCGGAGCTTGTGGGGGAGAATGCTGTCGCCCACGGCTCTTAAAACGTCTAAAAAAAGTCCCAGAAAACTCCCAGTTTGCCATTGGCGGTCGACTGGGAGTTTTTGTTCGCCTCGAACCCGCCCGGATATTGCCTTGATTGGGAGAGGGACGCTTAACACCCCTGGCGCATACCGAGCCCCATGCAATTGGGGAGAGGCACCATGCACCGCACATTCACACTCGCCCTGGCCGCCGCCGGGATGACGCTCACGCCAGCCGCAGCGGATGGACCCGACATCTATGCCGAAGCAGCCTATGCATTCATCGGCGGGGATGGCGACGATTTTAATGCCGTTGGCGCGCGTCTCGGGGTCGACTTTAACGATTATATCGGTGCCGAAAGCGAGGTGTTCTTCGGTGTTGAAGGCGGAACGTTTTCCGACCTCGACTTTGAGCTTGGCGGGTATGCCGTCGGCAATGTGTCCCTGACGCAGAATATCGGTTTATTTGCCCGGCTTGGGTATGCCTATTCCCAATTCAGCCTCGGTGGCACCGGTTTTGAGTTCGACGATGATGGCATTGCGACCGGAGCAGGCTTCAAGGTGGATTTCGGCCCAAAGATTGCGCTGCGCACCGGATACACGTTCCAGGACATTGCCAGCGATGCCCACATCTTCGATGCGGCGCTCGTGTATAAATTCGGCAAATAGGCCCTTCGGCTAACTCCACGAGTTCTTCGTTTTTCATCTTGATTTATATAAGCCCTTATATATAAGGGCTTATATGATTGATAGATCCTCCGATGGGCTTGGCACCCAGTTGCGCCGATTGACCGAATTGCTGGATGGGGAGCTTGAAGCCTTATACCGCGCCGAGCACCCTTTTTACGTGCCGCGGTTTACCCCGATCATGAAGGCTCTGGCCGACGGATCACCGCTTTCGATCAAACAGATTGCGGAGCGGTCAAGCGTTTCCCATTCGGCGGCAAGCCAGACGGTTGCGCGCCTCAAAGGCTATGGCCTGATCGAAACCGCATCCGATGGCGACCGACGCTGCCGGCTTGTGCGGCTGACGGATGCAGGGCGGGATTTATTGCCATGGCTAAGGATGAAGTGGCGTGCGACCACCAAGGCGGCCCATCAGCTCGACGCTGAACTCCGGACGCCGCTGAGTGAAGTGCTCGCAGAAGCGATTGCGCGGCTTGAACATCGCAGTTTCACCGATCGCATCGCCGCCTGTGCTTCAAAGCTTGAAGGTGAAACCCTATGAAGTCCGTCGCGATGGCCATTGCCATGGCGTGTCTTGCGCCTGTCTCTGCTTTTGCAGATCCGTTCGACCTTACACGGACGGACAAGACCCTCGTTCTGGACGCTGTGATATCCCACCTGGAAACGGATTATGTGGAGCCGGGGGCAGGGGCAGCTGCGGCGGACCAGCTGCGAAACGATATCGCTCAAGGTGTTTTTGAACCGATTGACGACGCCGATGCTTTTGCAACGCGTCTGAGCGATGCTTTGCAGACCTATACCGATGATGGCCACCTGAATGTTGAGTATGTGGCAACGCCCCTGGCGGAGGATGATCCTCGGGACGAGGCCTTTTCCGAAGAGCAGATGGAATTGTGGTATGGTCGCCATCTGAACTTTGGCGTTGAGCGCGCCGAGCGCCTTGAAGGCAATGTCGGCTATCTTGATCTGCGTGTTTTTGCGCCCATCGATATGGGGGGAGAGACGATTGTGGCAGCACTGACGATGCTGGCAAACACAGACGCCCTGATTATCGACCTTAGAAAAAATGGCGGCGGTATTGGGGACACGGCCGACCTGGTCGCAAGCTATCTGTTCGATGGCGGCCGGCAGCCACTGACGGGGGTGTATGACCGCCCGTCCGATACGCTGACCCAGCGCCACACCCAGGCCTATGTGCCAGGGACACGGTTTGGCGGGGAGAAACCCGTTTATGTTCTGCTGTCGAGCAAGACGTTCTCGGCGGCCGAGGCGCTGGCCTATAATCTTCAGGCCCTCGACCGGGCGACCCTGGTCGGCGAGACGTCCGGCGGTGGGGCACACCCTTTTGAATATCTGCGTGTGCATCCGCATTTTGTGCTGTGGTCGGTAACGGCCAAGAGCATTCATCCCATTACGGGCACAAACTGGCAGTCTGTTGGCGTAAAGCCCGATATCGAAACAGAGGCGGGCGCGGCGCTACAGGCCGCCTTGGACGATCTGGCCACCATCAAAGCGCAGCCGCGTAGACCTATGGCGAGCGCGGATCCGGCGTTCTTCCCTGCGCGGCCAGATCGTCCAAGGCGGCCTGTAACGCCGCGCCCGCCTCTGTTTCGATATCGGGCTTTACGCCAACAGACTGCCAGTTTGTGCCCGTAA
>JBCBAO010000168.1:0-6013 GCA_038532405.1 Pseudomonadota bacterium
GACCGCCAAAAGTACGTATCGGGGACAGGTATCGCCCCGGTCGGCTTAAACCAAGATACGATTCAATCATAATCGGGTCCGGACCTGGCGGTCTCGCGGCGGCGTCGACACTCGCCAAGATGGGCCAATCTGTGTTGGTGCTTGAGCAGCACTACACGATCGGCGGCGGAGCTCACACATATGCTCGGGCAGGCTTTGCGTGGGACATCGGGATCCATTTCTCCAACGACATGATGACGCCAGGCTCGCCTGCGAAGGCCGTCGCAGATTTTGTCGGCGGCGGGCGCATGCAATGGGCAGAGATGTCCAACGAGTTTGTCTACCGTATCGGCCAGACGACGTATCGCCTTCCAATTCTGTGCGGGGAGCAGACCCATAACTGGTTCAAGGCAACCTTTCCGGATGAGGCAGAAAATTTTGATCGCTTTGTTGCCGATTACAAGCGCCTCGCCCGCGGTATGGGCCTGCCGATGGCGCTGCAGCAGCTCGCACCTCCCGGTACGATCGGCGCACCCGTCCGCCGTCTTGCACGTCGGTTGATACCTCAAGATGCCGTGCGTCCGGCAGCAGAGCAACTTCGAACTTACTTCAAAGACGAAAACCTCATTGCCTGTATCACAAGTCTCTGGATCGCCTTTGGTGTTCCACCGCGGGATCTGCCATTCTTCTCCGTGTGCGGTCTTTCTGTTGGGAAGAACCAGCTCAATTACCCGGATGGTGGCGGCGCTATGATTGGGCAAAGCCTGAAGGATGAAATCGAGGCCCATGGCGGCGACGTTTATGCCTACGCGAAAGTAGAGAAGATCCTGATTGAGCGTGGTCGTGCGGTCGGTGTCCGGATGGTCGATGGCAGCGAAGTGCGCTCAAACTCGGTGATCAGCAACGCTGGCGCGCGCAATACATTTGCTGATCTCTTGCCAAAGTCACTGGGCCAAAAGCTTGGCTATGTCGACCGCCTGCCAAAGGTGCGTGCGTCCATGGCGCACCTCAACCTTTTCGGCGGGATCAATGCGAGCGCAGAAGACCTTGGCCTTCCTGATGGTGAGCACATCGTGGATGGATCCCTCGATCTCGACGCGGCTTTGCAGGATTTCGGCAAAGACATGGAAGGCGCAGTCATTCCGAATGTCTTCTTCGCATTCCCATCCATGAAGGATCCAAGCTTTCGGCGCGCCTACCCGAACAAGACGACTGTCTCCATGATTGCTTTCATTGAAAACCATCGGGGCTTTGACGACTGGAAGGATGGGGCATGGGGACAACGCGGTGCCGAGTACCAGGCCTTGAAGGATCGACTATCGGGCAAATTGCTGGACGTGCTCTATACATCCTATCCGCAATTGCGGGGCCGTCTCGATTTCCATGAGCTCTCCACGCCATTATCTACCCGACATTTCCTCAACGCCCCGGACGGCGAAGCGCTTGGCGCTGCATTCAAAATTGATCGATTTGGCGTCGCCAACTGGCTCAATCGGAAAACCAAAGTGCCGGGCCTCTATCTGACCGGACAAGACACGCTCGCGATGGGATTTACCCCCTCCCTGATATCAGGCGTATTGACGGCAGCAGCCATTCTGAACTGGCGAGACAAATACAAGCTCTTTCGAATACTCAAAGCAGGCCTACAGGGACCTTAGCGCGTCCGATCTCTACACCAAGCGGCTTTGCGAATAAGGTCCGAGATGGGTGTAGAAGCGGACGTTAGATTTCGTTTCGCGAAGACCTCAACGATACACCTCAGTTCTTTGGTCCAAGCCAGACTATCAATATGCAACGTTTGCTAGGATCATAGTACTCGCTCTAAGCTTTGATACACCGTTTGAACGCGCTCTGCATCGCAACCCTGACGAATAAAAACATCAATCTCAGCTTTATCGGACATGACCCAACCAACCACACTGGTGATACCAGCTCCACCACCGCGACTGCTGCGAAGGTCGAGCTCGGTGCTTATCGCCTGGCTTGTCAGCCAGAGCCTGTTGGCATTCTCCCAGCGGATATAAGTGTCTTCAAATTTGCGATCCAAAGTGAGTTGATAGGTCTCTCCCGTTTGACGAGGACCCGACCGGGACCCATCGCCATAAATCGTCTCTTCGATCGGTGTGACATCAAACGTCACCGGATCGACCACCGAAGCGCTGCACTGTTGCGAGTAGGCGAATAGAAACTGATTGTGGAAGACACGGAAATAGTTCGAGTACTGATTGCGAACGAGATCTAGATCACCTCGCGCAAGATAATCGACCATGTCCTGTGCGGTGCGGATTTTGGGTGCCGCGAGTGCGGGGTCTTCGATGTATCCAACCGCTTCGACACGCCAATTTTCGTGCCCCTCTCCAAGTCCGCTCATCATTTCCGGCAGCCTTTGCATAATCTCTTGCTGGGTGGTTGGCCGTGGCTCGATGACCCGCGTGACGTTAGAATTCCAGGTCACTTGCAAATAGCATTGCCCATCATCGGCATTGCAGACGAGTCCGGCTGGATGATCGACCGGATGGAAGCGCAGCAAAGTCGTGCCCGGGCATAGAAATTCATGCAGGATTGCACCGTCTTTCGCGGCGCGGCGGTAAACCTGAAAACGCTCTGCCCGCGCCCCGGGCTGGGTCCCATCCATAAGGATATCCGCCGGATCATTGCATTCCATTCCGCCTGGCGTCATCGCCACATTGAGTAATTGAGACAACGCGATCCTAGGGCGAAACCGGTCTGGAATTGCGCCATCATCCATGCTCCAATTAGCGGAACGCGATAGCGTGATGGCAGCAACCTGACTCGGTAAATGCGTTGGGAACACTGAAATCGTTTGAATGTCGGGACACCCGCGCTCAATCAGTTGGCCAAACTCATTCAGAATAGCATCAGCTTTCAGATCCTTCGGGTCGCCGCTCGCATAGTGGGTTTGCAGCGCAGAAGGGTCTCCCACCACAAGCATGACTTTGGCGTCCGCACTACAGTTGCCAGAGTAATACGCGATGGACTGGGTTTTGGTGTCGTTGACGACCGCTTCGAGCGAGCCACTACCCGCTGGAGCGTTGAGCTGTAGCGAGAAATCACCTTTTTGCTCTGAAATATAATCCTGAGCCGCGGCGGTCGCCATCTGCGCGGCAACTGTAACAGTTAAGGCCAAGATAGCCGAGAAAGTCTTCATGAATGCGTCCCCGCACATTGCTTTGGCCCTATTTCAGTAAACGTCTGTCGAACGAGAATAAAGGTAAGCAACAATCCTTTTTTGCCTTATTCGGAAAGCCTTCCTGCACCGGTAGGCCATTCGATGGGGCGATCGCCTCAATCACGCGCAAAAGCGATCGTAAAAAATTAAGCTCGGTCAGCCGTGAATTGGCCCTTTCCGGTCATTTGTTTCAGCTTTGCTAAAACACTGATTAGATTCCATTAAAAGCGGGCTCAGAGAGCGCTTCTGCGGCTCTTTCCAACGATACATTCGGCAACGCAGTAGTAGAAGGCTTGAATGTGTCGTCCGCTCCGAGGGTCGTAAAGCAATGCTCCAATGCTCGGTTAATATAGTCAAAACCCAATCATCCTTCCATATGAAACTGACGAGGCACGCCCAATTATGGCACGAGCCCAGCATAAAACTTGGATAAGAACGCTAGGATTCTTCGATCGCGCGCTGGACCCCCTATGGCCCATTGACACCTTGCATGTGCCCGACTCAACTGCCCTGCCTGAGCGGTTGATCCCGACACAAAGCACGTAAAATCTAACCTGCAGTGGTCCAAATAATGGGTTCAGAGCACCAACACGAAAACGCTACTTAGATATTCGCTGCGCTATGGGGGGCGGGTCAACCGACTTAATGACGGTATGCTTAGGCTATTGGAGTATCGCTGGTAAATGGGCCAAGCGGAATTGTTGGTAAAAGGGCGATTTGAACACACCGCCATATAACTTTGTAACCATCTTTAACCGGTTCAGACAGTTCTGGAGTTTTAAACCCGTCGCCTGGTTTCGTTGCGGAAATCCGCTTATTTTTCTTATCTAGTATGTAATATTGCCAAGCGACCACATAGTCGCCAGCCTCTCTCTTTGTCTCTTCGATACAATATACGCCTGGATTGCGGAATTTCCCCCCGCGAGAGACTTTCCCTTTATCGAAACGATTACTTATCGAAGCCATGGAGCGACCTTCACCAAGGCGTCGTTCAGCATCTAAATTGTAGTCTAGCCCTGTGCCGTTGTTACGAGCAATTTCCATCAACTCCAGCACGTTCACACTCTCACCTTCAAATTCAATTTCCTCGCGATAATAGATTCCAACGATCTCTAGCGTGACTTTAGGCATGGTTGTTCCCACAAAATAATTAGAGCAAAGGTTGATTTATGGTGAACGATTAACCCCCAATAAAAGACAACGTCAATGACTATTGATTCCATCAAAGCTGTTTTAGACTCTGAAGGATTAGTTTTGCTCTGTTGAACTGCCCCGTGCTGTAGACTTGCTATGTTTGGGCGGTGGATAAGAACGGAGGATTTGGACCGCAATGCCGTCATATAAAATGCAGGTATTTGGGTCGCTTTCTGGCGAATTGAGCCACTAGCGACACTCAGAATTCTGGTTTGAGATGGGCGCGGAAGCGGACGTGAAAAATGCACTTCCGGCATATCAGCTATCGACCCAGTTCCGGGCATGGGCTTTCGGGTGGTTCGTCGCTTCCGGTGCACGAACTTTCTGATCAACGATCACAAGGCTTAGGGAAACCACCCGAGTCTGGGGGTCTCATCCATTTCGGTTTTCACTGGATTTCCGAAGCGTCCCGGGTACAAACGAGCATCACGTAACTGCTGCAACAATGACCGGCGGCCGATAGCTGCTGCAGGATCAATATCAGGACAGTACCATGAGAAGCTTCATCCTATTTGTGAGCGCATTGGCTGCCTTACTTTCAGCTCCGGCAGCCGCACACGAACCGGCTTTAGACTTTCGCGGTGTTGACGAGGCGCTGACGACCGAGCCGACCAAAGTGATGGTGTTGGGCTCGACCCATCTCGGCGGTAACGAGGCGGTTACGCCAGAAACACTCACACCATTGATTGACCGGCTCGCCACGTTTGATCCCCAAGTCATCACCATCGAAGGCGTGCCAGGCGAAGTATGCGAAATGATGCGGACTTACGCGAGCGAATACAGCGATTCAATCCAGAGCTATTGTCCGCGTGTCGGCGATTATCGCGGGGAATCTGGGATGACTGCAGCGCAGGCAGCTAATTACATTCGCACCACATTTGCAGACTGGCCCGACGAACCATCGGCACGTGCGCGCCGCAAGCTTGCATCGGCTTTCCTTGCAGCTGGGGAACCTTATTCGGCGCTGGTCCAGTGGTGGCGGCTTCCCGAAAAGGAGCGCAAGGCCGGTGACGGGCTTGGACCGGCATCAATCAAGGCGCTGGAACGTTATGCCAGCTCGATGAATGAAAATTCCTCGATTGCTGCGCGGCTTGCCGCCCAACTTGGTCTTGAGCGGGTTTACGCCGCTGATGATCACAGCTCTGACTTGGTGCTTGCTGATCATGGGGAGGCCTTATGGATCCGCATGGGGCAGATTTGGTCGAAAGCTCCTCCATCCTATCGCGAATCCTATGGGGCCGCAGAGGAGATGGTTGCCGATGGCCGCATCATTGAGGCCTATCAGTTCTACAATGACCCGGAAACGCAGATCATGGCAGTAACTAATGATTTTCGCGCTGCGATCGGCGATGATCAGGCCGAGCGCTATGGGCGTATCTACAACAGCTGGTATCAGGTCCGGAACCTGCGCATGGTTTCGAACATCGTCGCTGCCACCGCCAATGAGCCAGGCGCGCGGGTATTGAGCGTGGTGGGTGCTTCACACAAGGTCTATTTCGAAGCCTTGCTAGACATGATGCACGATATCGAAGTAGTCAGTACAGACACGGTCCTGAAATAGTGTAATCAGTTCCTGGGGTCTCTCCTGGATGGAACGAAGCGGGGAAGAATCGCCTTGGTGCCGACCAAGGAACACTGCGTGGATGCCCG
>JBCBAO010000169.1:0-5977 GCA_038532405.1 Pseudomonadota bacterium
TTGGGGTAAATCTGACCTTCTTACCGACCCTGAACCCACCCGATTATCCGGCATATGTGAAGGCCATTATCGATGGCGGCGTTAAGGCTGTCGAGACAGCCGGGCGCAACCCGGCGCAAGTCTTGCCGGCGTTGAAGGATGCCGGGATCAACGTCATTCACAAATGTACATCCGTGCGACATTCGCTGAAGGCGCAGAGCATTGGATGCGATGCCGTCTCCGTCGATGGGTTCGAATGTGGCGGACATCCGGGCGAAGACGATATTCCGAACATGATTCTGCTGCCGAGGGCAGCCGATGAATTGGAGATCCCATTCGTTGCATCTGGGGGGATGGCCGATGGACGCTCGCTCGTTGCATCGCTTGCCATGGGCGCTGAAGGGATGAATATGGGCACGCGTTTCATTGCGACCCAGGAAGCGCCCGTCCATGAAAATGTGAAAGCAGCGATTGTAGCGGCATCGGAGCTCGATACCCGCCTTGTTATGCGTCCTCTGCGCAATACAGAGCGTGTGCTGACGAATGAGGCTGTGGAGCGCCTCCTCGAAAAGGAGAAGGCTCTGGGGGCTGACCTGAAATTTGAAGATATCATCAGTGAGGTGGCGGGTGTTTACCCACGGATCATGATGGAAGGCGATATGGATGCCGGGGCCTGGTCCTGCGGTATGGTGGCGGGGCTTATCAATGATATCCCGACCTGCAAGGAACTGATCGACCGTATTATGGCGGAGGCGGATGAGATCATCCACGCACGCCTTAAAGGGTTTGTGGCAGCTTAAACAAACGCCAGCGATACACCGCCAACCCTTTGCTGTTCCATTGCTGAGGTGAAGTTTGCTTCCTGATTGAGACGAGGCTGCTCAGATTTTATCTTGTAGCAGAACGGGTGTTCTGTTATTTACTTCGTCATGCCGAGGCCCCGTACCCATTCCAAGGATGACCTGATCCACCGCGCGATGGAGCGTTTCTGGAGCCATGGGTATTCTGCCACGTCGATGGACGATCTGGTTAAAGCAACGGGCATTAGTCGGCATGGCATTTACTCCGATTGCGGTGGGAAACGTGCGCTATACCTGGAAGGGTTCGCTGCTTATCAGCACGTTGTCGTTTCGCCGGCATTTGCGGCAATAGAGCAAAACACCTCCGGTCTTTCTGAGATTGCTGCTTATTTCGAAAGGCAAATTGCCCTTGCTGCCGAGATGGGCCTGCCTGGACCGGGGTGCCTTGTGGCCAATGCGATGACCGAAATGGCTCCCCATGATCCCGACGTTGCCGCCCAGGTGTCTGCACATAATCAAAGACTGAAAAGTGGGTTTGCCAACGCCATTTCCAATGAGGCCCCAGGCATGGGCCGGGCCGATATCGATGCCCTTGCCGACTTTCTCGTCTTATCTGCCCAGGGCTTGTGGTCGATGTCGCGCATCGTTGAAACGCCCAAGCCATTGCGCCGCCACGCCGAGACTCTTCTGGACCTTCTCAAATGCAGGATAACAAAATGACGGACACGACCAGTTCCTTGAAAAATCCATTCTGGTTTGCGGTGGCGATCAATTTTGTTTGGATCAATATCTCAGAAGTTGTTCGTTACTTTCTCGTTGTAAAGCCAATGCTTCATGCAGCCTTTCCAAATGCGAGCGGTATTGGAGCCGTAACCCCCGGCATATTTGCATCCTGGATGGTTTGGGACAGCATTCTGATACTCGCCGCATGCGGTTTCTACTGGCTCTATCTTCGTGCTGGGGGATATGGACTGAAGCAGGTGATTTGGGCGGCAACCTATTTCACCATCACGGTTTTCGGATTGATATGGCTCGGGATCGTGAATATGGGGCTTGCTCCACCACAATTCATCTGGGCGGCCCTGCCGCTTGCTTGGGGAGAGCAAATGATTGCCGCTTTTATTGTGCGATGGGTCCTGGTGCGCAGTGCGCAGCCGGGTTAGCGATTGCCGCGCCCAATCTCCGTGCCGCGCCGGGCCAGTTCATCGGCGCGTTCATTGCCGGCATCCCCAGCATGGCCTTTGACCCACTTCCAGGTGATATCGTGGCGGGCGCAGGCCGCCTCGAGGGCCTGCCATAGGTCTTTATTTTTGACGGGCTTTTTGGATGCGGTCTTCCATCCATTTCGCTTCCAGCCGTGAATCCACTTTGTCAGACCATCTTTCACATATGTGCTGTCCGTATGGAGAATGACTTTGGATGGTTTTTTCAGGGCTGTGAGCGCTTCAATGGCCGCCATCAATTCCATACGGTTATTCGTCGTTGAGGGCTCGCCCCCGAACAGTTCTTTCTCGTTCTCACCAGAAACAAGCAGTACGCCCCATCCGCCAGGGCCAGGGTTGCCGGAGCACGCCCCGTCGGTCCAGATTTCAATTGCATCTGCCATTCTATGCCAGTTCGAGGAATTTCGCTGCGAGGTCAAGAGGCCCTAAAAAACACTCGTATCAATGACCTTGATCTGCTGTGCTGGCCTTACGATCGCTATGAAAATAGCGGCGCAGCAGAGCCCCGCAAGTGCACCGATGATCAGGCCTGTAAAGCTGGCTCCTAGGCCAGCGCTTACACTGCCATCCATCATGCCAAAGCTGCTGGTAACGGCGCTCACGCAAATCCCACCGGCGATGGCACCATCCCTCAGATAGGGAGCGGTCGAGGTTATCTTTTTGCCAGGCTTTCGAGCAAGGGCGATCCCAATGCCAAGGCAGGCAAGCGGAACGGTCAAATAGAAAATGAACCAATTGAGCGCTGCAAGGGCCGCTGCGAGATAGGCCCCTTGGAAAAATCCTTCTTGCCCGATCTGTCCAGTTGAAAGCCCAAACAAATTTATGATCGCAAGACAGCCCGCACCGGCAAGGGCAACGAGAAGAACAGCTGAAATGCCGCTCAAAAATACGGCAAGGGGAACACGTTTGACTTTTGTTGGCGCGCGCCGGGCACGCCCCGCCTTCAGATGATCATAATAGGCGGCAGTCTTGCTTGGACCGGGATATGTCATGACACGACCTCCAGCGCCTAGGTGGTTATTCCAACCCTGATTGCAAAATGACAGATTGAAGCATCTAACCTGGCGATTCTTGGAAAGCCTTCATGCTCCATAATCGCTCGCGCTTTTGGCTGAGCGATGGAAGCGGAGACGTTTTACATAATCCATCGGATCATGTGGTTTAACCAGTGCGTCCGCCGGCGTTTCGGACCAATCGGCCAGCCGAGTTAGAAAAAATCGAATGGCTGCGCCTCGCGCTAAAAGCGGTAGGGCATCCAGTTCGACTTCTCCAAGGGGGCGCTGGCTCTGATATCCCGCCATCAAGGCCGCGCCCTTCGAGTAATTGTATTCAGCCCCATCTTCAAATGCCCAAGCATTCAGACAGACAGCAATATCATAGGCCAGAAAATCTGTGCACGCGAAGTAGAAGTCGAACGCGCCCGTAAATCTGTTCTCGATGAAAAATGTATTGTCAGGGAATAGATCGGCATGGATAACGCCGCTGGGAAGGCTCTGGCTGCGCGGCCAGCGCGCATCTATAAGGGCAAGGTCTGCATTGATCTGATCTGCAAGGCCTGTCTCCAGTGCTTCGGCTGCACCGGCTCGGCCGCGCCACAGGGCATGCCACCCGGCGGGGCCCAGGCTGTTTATCCGCTCAGTCGGAAAATCAATAAGAGCACGATGCATATCTGCGAGGGCAGCGCCAAGCTCGCGGCATTGCGTTGTATTTGGCCGGCGCGGGCTGATACCTGTGAGGAACTCGACTATCAGTGCTGGACGGCCTTCAAGTGTACGAAGGGCTGATCCATCTTTGGCGCGGATTGGGCGCGGGCAAGGAAACCCCGATGCTGCCAATTGTTCTGTCACGGCAATGAACCAGGGAAGGTCCTTTGGATCTACCCGCTTTTCGAAAAGTGTCAGGATATAGCGGTTCTGCGTTGTTTCCAGATAGAAATTTGAATTTTCGACACCCTCGGCAATACCTTTAAAAGCCCTTGGTTCACCAAGGTCATAGCCGGACAGAAATGTGTTGAGTGTCTCGTCTGAAACATGGGTATAGACCGCCATATTATGCGGCTCTAACCGTCGAGGAATTGGGCAAGGTTTGGTGGCGAGAAATTCGGCCCCTTCAACACCTTGCCGTCGTCGCGGAGAACCGGCTGACCGTCCTCACCGAGCTTTGACATGTTGGATCGGTGAACTTCAGCAAAGGCTGGGGCTTTTACATCGTGTAGCCCAAATTCCAGAAAGGTTCCGTCCAGAACATATTGGATGTCGCACAGCGCATCGAGCACTTCCATCATATCTCCCGCTTCTGCGGCCTCACGAAGCTCGCGAACCTCTTCTTCCAGGATGGCAAGGCGCATGGCAAGCCGGTCTTCCGGCAGGGCTGGCGAATTGCGTATCGGTACCCGAAAGTGCTCGTGCCAGGCGCGAACCTTTGACAGCGTATCCATATCTTTTCTCCTTGAAGCAGCACACTTTCCTAGGGCGATTCGACTAACACATCAGGATAGGTCGGCTGCTGTCTTGGGGGTCCATACATCCCGTTTCATGGTGCGCCCCATGATAAGGAAGTGCATGGATGCCCAGAGGAAAAACAGGGCACCTATCGTTACGCCCCAACGGACACCGGTTTTCCTGGCTGGTGCACAATAGGTTGTATTCTCATTCGCGAAACGGGCGGCCGTATCGGCATCTATTGAAGGTGTCTCCGCTCCATCCCGGATCTTTTTCAAAGCGGCTTCAATGCGGCCGCAATCTGATGGGCTAATGGGGGATTGGAGTTGCTCCAATTGCCACTTGGTCCCCTGGTCGGAAATCCAGCCGATCACGGGCGGTCCGCCGCCATAGCCGATGAGATTGACGATAAACAGCATCAGTGCAGCAGCCGTCGCTCTCATGCGCGGTTCGACCAGCTTCTGGGTGACTGCAAACATCGGCGCAATATATGAATATCGCAGCACAGCGGCGACGGCGAGGGCAGGTATCGCCAGGGCTACAGCCGTTGCCCCACCCGAAAAGCTGAGCGTGTTGTAGCCAAACAGGGCGAATGGCACGCACAAGGCAAGGCCAAGGGCTGGAAGCCAGCTGTCGGAGTTTGGATGGCGCGCCCGTACGCGATCGGCAACGAGCCCCGATCCTAGGGTTCCAATGCCGGCGGCGACGCCGAGGACGCCGCCATAGATCAATGCTGCCTCCATAAGCGTCATACCATGGGCTCGGATCCAGAACGGCGCGATGAATTGGCCAATGCCATAGCCGGCGAAACTTGCCATCGCGCCGCCAAGGCTGACATGCCAAAAGGCTGGTTTCGCGGCGAGCACGCCGAAGGCATCGAAAACGCCTGGTTTATCGGCCGCCATGGCCGCTGCTGCGCCGCCAGGGTCTGAATAGCCGCGTGGCGGTTCCTTCACCGTCATCTTGAAGGCGATGGCACCGAGGACGCCCGGCAGCCCCATAAAGACAAATGCATCGCGCCAATTGAGATTGGCTTGGGTTGCGATCCAGGCTCCACCGAGCGCGGCGAGCATGGTTCCAATCGGGATACCAAGGGCGAAAATACCGAGTGCCGAGGCGCGCTTCTCGGGCGGGAAATAGTCCGAAATCAGAGAGTGGGACGGGGGAGAGCACCCGGCTTCGCCGACGCCAACGCCAATGCGGGCGAGGGCAAACTGGGCAGCGTTCTGGGCGACCCCGCAGGCCACGGTCATGCCACTCCATACCGCCATGGCAATGGCAATGATCCAGGTCCGGCTCCGGCGCTCCGCCAACATGGCAAAGGGAATGCCGAGGACCGTGTAAATGAAAGCAAAGGCTGGCCCGGAGAGGATGCCCATCATTGTATCCGAAAGCCCGAAGGTTTCGCGGATCGGTTCGCCGAGCACACCGATCAAGGTGCGGTCAATGAAGTTAAAGGTATACACCACAATCAAGGCGAAGAGCACGTAGGCCCGGTAGCTGCTGGACCCATACCCCTTGGCGTTTGGTGGAT
>JBCBAO010000170.1:0-5871 GCA_038532405.1 Pseudomonadota bacterium
GGCCCTCTGACAAAGACCTTACGCCAAGCTTCGCGGCGCGCATGGAGCCAAAGTCGAACGGTCCCTAGCCGGCCCAGCCTGGTTTGCGCTTCTCTAGAAATGCCGCCAACCCTTCACGTCCCTCATCCGACGCCCGACGCGCAGCAATCCGACGCGCCGTCTCATGGCCAAGGGTTTCACTGATGGGCATGCCGGCGACATCCCGAACAAGATCTTTAGCATCTGCAACCGCCCCCGGCGCGGCGGCAAAGGCGAGCTTTGCAATATGCTCTTCCAAAGCGAGCATCTCTTCGTCGTCCGCCGCCGTATAGTGGACCAGACCAATTTTTTCCGCGTAAGCGGCATCAAAACTCTCCCCGGTGACAAACAGGGCCCGTGCCCAACTCGGTCCGATTGCCTGGACAACAAATGGGCTGATCGTGGCTGGGGTAAGGCCAAGCCGGACCTCAGAGAAGCGAAACTTTGTTCCTTTAAGGGCGATTGCAACATCACAGGCTGCCACGAGCCCCGCACCACCACCCATGGCTGCCCCCTGCACCAGGGCCAATGTTGTCTGCGGCAGCTCATAAAGCTTGCGCAACATTTCGGCGAGCTGAACCGCGTCAGCCTCGTTCTCGCGCTGGGTATAGTTTGCCGCCGATTTCATCCAGTCGAGGTCTGCGCCAGCCGAGAACGACTTGCCCGCGCCTCTTAAAATAACAAGCCGCAAATGGTCTTCACCGCGCAGGGTCTCAAAGGCATCGGCAAGTTCTTCTATGACAATCGCATTAAAAGCATTGTGCTTCTCGGGGCGATTGAGCGTCACAACCGCAACGCCGTCCGGCGTCGCGTCCAGCATGATCGATGTGTAAACCTGATCCATAACGCGTCTCCTTATTGATTGCCGGGTCTATCGACCATCGCCCATCACGAAAAGACCCCGGCCTCTTAAAGAGGACGGGGCCAAAGGAAGATGAGCAAGAGAAAATCAGCAGATCGTCAGGAGCTTGATCCGCTCGAACCATTGTATGAACTGTCATCGCTTAACGACGCAGCTTCCAGTTCGGCCAGCGTCAAAGCGCCGTCCGTTCCAGCCATTTCAGAAAACTTGGCCGAAGCTTCACTGGAGGTGTGCCCGCCATTTGTCGTCGCATAGGCGACAAACTCGGCTTCAGACACCAATCCATCGGCGTCCACATCCATGGCCGCGAAGGTTTCGGTCGGGCTGCCGGCAAACGCGACCAGCGCGCCGCTGACAAGGGTTGCCCCCACCAGGCTTGTGGCGAGTTTCAGATAAGTCATGGACTTTCTCCGTAGCGAGGCCAATCGGCCCCAGACAGTGCGGCTTTGGTCAAATTGATGCCTGCCGCAAGCCCAAGAAGGCCATAAATGCCGTGGATACTCGACTTAAACTTGGGTCATTTCCCGGTAAGGTTTCGCAATCCTGGTGCAGCCATTGCAGCTTAGGATCCGAATCCACCGCCACGGGGTGCCGAACGGGTCGTCCGCCGGGGCGGCGGCGATGGACGCCGCGCTGCAGATGTCTGCGGCGTTCGGCGAGCCCGGGGTTGAGGCCCGGTGCGGAACTCGTTCAAGGTTACCCGAGCATCATCACCACGCAGATTGTCAAATGCAAAATTGGCCTGGCGCTCCGTTAGTCCTTCGCTTTGCTGGAAGGTAACAAACTCCTCGCGCGACAATTGCCCATCCTTGCTACGATCCATCTGGAAGAAAGCATCTTCAAGGGGCCCCGCTGCTGCTGGGAGGGCAAAGCTTGATCCGGCAAGGGCTAGGACAATTAGGGTGCGTTTCATGAACGGGGCTCCGTTTGTTCGTGTGAGTGGCGCGAAAACCACTCCACGACAAAACCAGATTGAGCGATCACTTGAACCTCACAAGGCTGCGAGACAGCCGCAGGGCCTCGCGAAACCCGATCAATTACATACGAAAAACACCAAATCCTCGCTTGTCGAAAGGTGCATTCAGGCTTGCTGAGAGAGCAAGGCCAAGAACACGGCGCGTATCTGCAGGTGCGATGATCCCATCATCCCACAGCCGTGCCGTAGAAAAATAGGGGGATCCCTCTTGCTCATAGAGCTCCCGAATAGGTTGTTTGAATGCCTCTTCGTCCTCGGGGCTCCAGGTATCGCCTCGCCGCTCCAGGCCGTCGCGTTTCACCGTAGCAAGCACCGAAGCTGCTTGTTCCCCGCCCATCACAGATATGCGCGCATTCGGCCACATAAACATAAAGCGCGGGGAATAGGCTCGCCCGCACATACCATAATTGCCGGCCCCAAAGCTGCCGCCGGTGACAATCGTGAATTTCGGAACGGACGCAGTTGCAACAGCCGTCACCATTTTTGCACCGTCCTTGGCGATACCGCCCGCTTCATATTTTGAGCCGACCATGAACCCTGTGATGTTCTGCAAAAACACAAGCGGAATGCGGCGCTGATCGGCAAGCTCAATGAAATGAGCGGCCTTCTGCGCACTTTCGGAAAACAAAATCCCGTTATTGGCGAGAATGGCCACGGGCATTCCGTAGATATGGGCAAATCCGCAGACCAGGGTCTCTCCATAGAGCTTCTTGAACTCGTGGAACTCCGATCCGTCGACAAGGCGTGTGATAACCTCCCGGGCATCATAGGGTTCACGGACATCGGCCGGGACAATCCCATTCAGCTCTTTGATATCATAGATCGGGTCGAGCGGCTCCTGAAAGTCCAGCGGCTGGGGTTTCGGTTTGTTCAATGTTCGGACAATGGAGCGAACGATGGCGAGGGCGTGGTCATCATGGGCGGCATAATGGTCCGCCACGCCGGACTGGCGCGCATGGACATCCGCACCGCCAAGATCTTCGGCAGAAATCACCTCACCCGTTGCAGCTTTCACGAGGGGCGGTCCCCCAAGAAAGATTGTCCCCTGCTTGCGGACGATGACGGTTTCATCGCTCATGGCGGGCACATAAGCCCCGCCTGCAGTACAAGAGCCCATGACAGAGGCAATCTGGGGAATGCCCTTGGCGCTCATCTGGGCCTGGTTGAAAAAAATCCGGCCAAAGTGTTCCCGGTCCGGAAAAACTTCAGACTGGTGCGGCAGGTTCGCACCGCCGCTATCAACAAGGTAGATACAGGGCAGATGATTTTGCTCGGCAATCTCCTGGGCGCGGAGGTGCTTCTTCACCGTTATCGGAAAATAGGCGCCGCCCTTCACCGTTGCATCATTACAGACGATGACGCATTCGCGGCCCTCGACGCGCCCAACGCCAGTGATGAGGCCTGCACCGGGTGCCTCGTCATCATACATACCGTTCGCGGCCAGGAGGCCGATCTCGAGGAAAGGAGCCCCAGGATCGATCAATCGCTCGACCCGCTCACGTGGCAAAAGCTTGCCGCGGGCGATATGGCGCTCCCGGGCCCGTTCTGAGCCGCCACGCGCTACCGCAGCTGTTTTTTCCCGCAATCTGTCGATCAGGCCGTCCATGGCCTTGGCGTTCGATACAAAAGACGGGGATGTCGGATCGATCGAAGACTTTAAAACTGGCATCGTTTGCCCTGCCCCTGAACATCTGGTTTTGACCCTGTTACCGGTGCCCCGAAGGCCTGTCACCCCTCGCCAAAAATGATCTCGCTGGCAACCTCATCACGCCGTGTTCACGAAAACCTGCACGAGACTTGCAAGCCAAGTCACTCAACAAACACTTGCAGAGCCCGCTGGAGAGCGCATGTTTCTATCCATGACGATAGATTTGGCCCCATCCCTTAAGACAATTCCTTTTTTAAAGGACACCCCTGCGCGCGCTCTCAGGGCGGCGGGACGGGAAGCGACCTGGTTCTCCTTGCGGGCCGGATCCCCGCTTTTCCAAGCCGGTGAAACCGCTGACTCGATCCATTTTGTCCTGTCCGGATCTTTGGGGGTCTTCCGCCCCCTTGGCGATGGGCAAACCAAGTTTATCGGCCACATCCGCGCCGGTGAACCTGCTGGCGAGATGGCGCTTTTCTCCGGCGGGCAGGAACATACAAACGCGCCGCACTCCAGTTCGGTCTATGCCCTTCGGGACAGCGAAATTCTAAGCATAAGCCGAGCCGGGTTTGACCGCCTGATCAAGGCTGAGCCGGATATTCTGCAGCGGATGATCCGCATGATTCTACTGCGTCTTCGCCAATCTGGGCGCCGGTCCGCGCGGGCAGAGCCAAAGGTTTTCACCCTGGTTGCCACCTCCCCGACCATAGATCTTGCAACGCGGGCCGATACGCTCAAACGGACCCTTCAGGGCATGGGGCTGCGGGCGATCATCATCGATAAGCAGCAGGGGGAAGACAAACCTTCGTCCTATTTCGAT
The DNA here is from genome assembly GCA_038532405.1 of Pseudomonadota bacterium. GTDB lineage: Bacteria > Pseudomonadota > Alphaproteobacteria > Caulobacterales > Hyphomonadaceae > CALLCD01. Next base: position 4,322 of record JBCBAO010000170.1, read on the forward strand.
GCCATGGAAGCGGCAAACGATGTCGTTATCCTGACAAGCCAGCTTGGCGACAATGGCTGGTACCAGCTTGCGACCCGCCAGGCGGACAGGATCTGGATTTTCGGACGCGCCGACGCCGTACCTTCTGACCCGATTTTGCCCCGCGATACGTCGCCGGCCCGCCAGTTTAAACTCGTCGACGTCGTGCTTCTGCACCATGGCCGCGAGCAGATGCGGGCAACGCCCGGACAATGGCTGGCCGCTGCGGGGGGCGCGCGCCTGTTCCACTGGACGGGCGTTAAAGGACGCGATTGCGCGCGGCTTGCCCGGGTTATGAGCGGGCGCTCGGTTGGCCTTGTCCTCTCCGGCGGCGGGGCCCGTGCCTTTGCCCATATCGGGCTCGTCCGGGCCCTTCGCGAGCGGGGCATTCCGATCGACTTTGCCGGCGGGACCTCGATGGGGGCCGTGATCGCCGCCTGCGTCGCCATGGGGTGGGACGACGCTGAGATTGATCGGCGCATTCGCAAAGCCTTTGTCGAGACGAACCCGCTTGGCGACTACACGCTCCCCGTTGTCGGCATGGTCCGCGGAAAACGCGTTGACCGCCGTCTGAAGGAACACTTTGGCGATGCAATGATCGGCGACCTTGAGCTGCCTTTCTTTGCGATCTCGACCAATCTGTCCGATGGCGCTTTCCGCGTTCACCGGTCGGGATTTGTTCGCCATGCCCTACGGGCTTCAATCTCGCTGCCGGGTATCCTGCCCCCCGTTGTGGACGATGGCGAAGTCCTGGTTGATGGCGGCGTGCTCAACAATTTCCCCGTGGATGTCATGCAAGGCCTGCACAGGGGCTATATCGTCGGATGCGATGTCTCGCGAGATCGCCAGGGCTTTCCGAGCAACGAGTTCGAGGATCCACCGGGCTTTCTGAGCTGGGTCTGGAAAAACGGTTTTTCGCGGACACCGCCAATTGCCTCGCTCTTGATGCGGTCCGCGACAATCGCGGTGAACCATACGGCCGGGCGTGAGCAGAGCGATGTCTGCATTCTACCGGACCTCGCGGATCTGGAACTGCGCGACTGGGACACCTATGACCCGGCCGTCGAAGCGGGATATGAGGCCACAATCGCCGCGCTCGACGCGTCACCGCATATGTTGTCCCACCAGGCGCTCCGAATGCCGATGGCAACCGCTGCGGAGTAAGATCAAGGGCGCTTTCCAGCAAGACCAAACCTTCGCCACACCCATACCTACCCGCGCCACGGGGTGTCCCCCTGGCGATATAGAGAAGCTCGGGCGGTGCGCTTTGCACACCGGGAGTAATGCCTGGCTTTCGCCGAGGCTGGAGATGGGCAAAGCACACCGCCCCCAAGTCATTTTACAGCCTGCTCGCTCCTATGGGGCCACTTCCCCAGCCTGGCTGAGGGGACGCTCTCACGCCTTGAACCAGGTTACGGCCGGAACCGCCGGTAGCGATGCGGAGGCCGTTACCCGCCCGCACCACCCCAGTGAACTTGGGGCCTTCCCAACGTGAACGGCCGGTCCGCACGCCGCTTCTCTCCAGGAAAGCA
>JBCBAO010000171.1:0-5871 GCA_038532405.1 Pseudomonadota bacterium
GTGGGCAGCCTCCAGGGATAGGGCGAGCGCGCCCTCCGGCGTCCGATCAAACGGTACGCCAAGGGTTAAAAGGTCCCGAACGCGGGCAGGGCCGTGTTCTGCTATCAGCCTTGCCACAACAGGATCGACCAGACCGCCACCCGCTCGAATGGTATCCTCGGCATGTGCTTGTGGCGAGTCGATCGGGTCGAGGGCTGCCGCCAACCCGCCCTGTGCCCAGGCCGATGACGCGGCTTCTCCAAGCGGTGCTGGCGAGACGACAAGGCAAGGTCGAGGTGAAAGGCTAATCGCAAGGAAGAGGCCAGCCAACCCAGCGCCTACGACCAGAACCTCTGTGTCGGGGGCGTCCTTTGCCACCGCGTGCAGTGTTTCGACTGAGGGGTGAGTCATGAAATCGGCAGGCTCTCATCCCGCCAAAAGATAACGGGAGCAGCGTAATTTTTGTCCTGCCAAAGCCCTCTCATTGTATTTGGCCCGTCGGGCGATACCACAAAATGATCTGGCAGATAGCTATCTGCCGAGTAGCCTGGCGTTAGGCTTTGGATCACTTGGCTACGAATAATGAAACGGGTTCCCTGGGGTGTTATTCGGCAGGTTTGCTCAACCTTCCAGCTTATGTCCGGCTCGATCTCGCAGCGCTCCTCGGAGACAAAGCTGCAGGTCCGCAAGCCATCATTATTTTCTGCGGAGACCGACATATTTCCAGTGATTGTGCAGCCCTTACGTTTGATGTCTGTCTTAAAGGACCATCCACCCCTGATCTCGGCCTGGGCAGCAGGGCAAATAATGGCGAAGGCCAGGCCAGAAATCAGGAATACCCTTGTCAAGACACCGCCCCTTCGTCGCGTATCCATTCAGTCTTGTATAAACCGTATGAATGTAGAGCGCCGAACATGCGCCGCCCAGTCTCGATTGTAAGAACGAAATTATCGGGCAAGTATCCCTCGGTAGTGGAAGCGTCCAGGAACTCCGCAATTTCGGAACGCACAATCACACGATCTCCCCGGCGTATTGCGGTACAGGTCTGGCGCACGGTCCAGGACAGATCGACACCGCAGCTTTGCTTTGCGGTGAGTTCGCAGGAATAGCTTGCAGCATCTGCCCCTTTGCCAAGGGTTGCGACGCCGCGAAAATCGCATCCGTCCCCGGTCCAGGCACGAAAAGACCAATTGCCTGAAATCTCTGGTTCTTGGCCAATACATGTCTGCCCTGCTGTTCCCAAAACCAATGAGATGAGAAGGCCCGAGCGTGAGATCATGAAATCGTATCCGGTGTGCGTTCGAAGGTTACTTTCGCTCGGATCGCCGATACGAGGGTGCCGACCATTTTATTCGCACTTTCGACGGCCAAGGCGAAATGATCCGGGGCATAATTCTCGGTATGTTGCTCGAATTCGAGGAAATTGACGATTGTGGACTGGATCGCCAAATTGTCACCGTCACGGCTGGCCCTGCAGGTCTGTTCAACAACCCAACGATCCTGGCCATCGCAGTCTTCAACTGCCGTGAAGGTGCATCGATAAATATCTTCTTCCGCCGTGGGGCGGACCTGCATGCTTCCATATAAAACGCAGGTATCGGCCCGATAGCGATCTGTTTCGAAGCTCCACGAGCCGATGATATTTTCCTCGCGCGCGCTTGCCGATGTTGCGGTGAACCCGACTATCCAAATTGCTAGTATCGCACGGATGGCAAAGGTGCTCAGCATCAGCGACTACCTTGTTCAGAACAATATTTGCGTAAGCTTCACGCGACCAGATGGCAGTTTCAAGGCCAGCACTCGCAGACGTTAGACCATTTCCAAATCCATCGGCACCAGCCCGGTTTCAAAATCCAGGGGTTTCTCCATTTTCGGTAGGGCCAACATGGCATCGATTGCTGCTTTAGCGCGCACACGCACGTCCTCTGGCATCGCCACTTCATGGGCCATATCGGTTAGGCAGTCATGGATATTCTCGAGTGTTATCCGCTTCATATGGGGGCAAAGATTACAAGGCCGAATAAAGTTCACGCCCGGATTTTCAGACGCCACATTGTCACTCATTGAACACTCGGTCAGCAAGACGACCTTAGCCGGTTTCCGTTCGGAAACATAGTTCGCGAGTGCTGCCGTCGACCCGGCATAGTCTGCTGCCTCTAAAACGTCCGGTGGGCATTCCGGGTGGGCGAGGATAACGACGCCTGGATGCGCCTCGCGCAGCTGATCAACATCCTCCGCCGAAAATAGCTCGTGCACTTCGCATGCGCCGGGCCATGTCAAAACCTTGATGTCCGTCATCGCAGCGACATTGCGGGCCAGATATTGGTCTGGCACCAGGATCACGCGGTCAGACTCAAATGCTTCCGCAATATGCTCTACAACCTGCACCGCATTGGAGGATGTGCAGGTGATATCGCACTCGGCTTTCACGTCCGCAGTTGTGTTGACATATGTAACAACGGGAACGCCGGGGAATTTCTCCTTGATCAGCTTCACATCAGCGCCGGTGATCGACGAGGCGAGGGAACAGCCTGCTTCGGTGTCTGGGATCAAAACCGTTTTTTCAGGTGCGAGGATCTTCGATGTCTCGGCCATAAAATGTACACCGGCCTGCACGATGACATCCGCTTCAACCGCTGCTGCTTCACGGGCCAGTTGAAGGCTGTCGCCACGAAAATCTCCCACGAGGCGGAAGATGTCCGGTGTCATATAATTATGGGCGAGGATCACCGCATTTTTCTCCCGCTTTAAGCGGTTGATGTCAGCGACGAGCGGGGCAATCCCCGGCCATTCCATTGGGGTAATAAAGTCTTTGACCAGCGGATATAGAGCAGCTGTTTCGGCGCGCACCTCATCGTTATAGTCAAGTCCGCGCGCTTCGATTGCTGAGCGGGAGTGGAGGGGTGTTGGGGTTGGACATCCTGGCCCAGCATCAATCAGTCTCGCCATCTCTCATCTCCTTATCCTTGTATCGAACACTTATGCTCAATATGAGTATTATTTGGGTGTAAGCCTTAGGGAATTCAAGCCTATGGGTCAGAATTCAAGAGAGCATCACCCGCCGCCGATTTGCTTATATGCAAACTGAGCAAAAGTGGTCATACTCCCATGATCGCTCCGTGACAAGCAAAATCGAATCACGTGTAGGCATACGGTCCTGTTAGATTTGCTCGCAATAAGGTTTGGAGACCAGATCAATAGATATCTCTAGCAAATAGCTTTGAGGAGCTATCTCTGACGGCTTCGACTTGCGTATCGATTTAGATCGCTAGATCAGCTCTATACTTTGGAAGGATTGCCGGTTTTTCGCAAATGTTAGCGGAGCTTTTGGAGCATTTTCCAGAACTTGCAATGGCCTGCTCCACCATCCGACATCACGCCATGAGCCGTTTTTGAAGCCAACTTTTGGGTAGATGCCAACAGGTGTGAATCCCATATGTTCGTGCATGCCCACGCTTGCCTTATTGGGCAACGCTATTCCGGCAAAAACGCTTCCAAAGCCCAGTTGGACGAGAGTGGTAAAAAGGTGTGTGTATAATTTACCCCCAAGGCCACAGCGTTTCATGCTCTGGGAAACATAAACGCTGACATCGCAAGACCATTTGTAGGCGGCGCGGGCGCGGTGGGTCGTAGCGTATGCATAAGCGATGACGTTGCCATCTTCCTCGGCCACAAGCCAGGGATGCGTTTCTAGTGTTGCCGCTATGCGCGCCGACATCTCTTCCGCTGATGGGGCAGTTTCTTCAAACGAAATGTAAGTGTGCTCCACGATTGGAGCATAGATGGCGGCGATGTCAGCTCCGTCAGCTATTTGTGCCACTCGAATAATCATTTAGCTGCCTTGGGCTAGGTGCCTTTCTAAGGTTTTTTGAATTTCCTTCAGGAACATCACCACATGCACCGCCTAAATTATATTAGCGTGCCGTTTCGATTGCCAAGCGCTGCAGGAGATCCCAGGTGTAAAGGCCCGTCTTGTGCCCATCGGAAAATGCGATGCGAATGGCATATCGTCCCATGGGTTCAGCTTTAAGAACGCTGATATCATCCGGCACAGGGGCTTGTGGTGGTGGCGCACCATTGCCATGGCCTTTATTTTCAGCCGATGGGCTTTCCTGGCGAAGGCGCTTATAGGGAATGGAGCCGGTGGTTCCGTCGTCGAACGAGATAAATAGTTCGGCGGCTGTTTTGCGAAAACGCAATTCGGTTGGCCAGGCTGTCATTTGTCATCGCTGAGCTTGCGGGCCTCATCCTCCAGCATAACGGGCACGCCGTCGCGGATTGGATAGGCTAGGCCTGCTTTTTTCGAAACGAGCTCCATGGCCTCTCGATCATACTCGAGTCGACCTCGGCTTACCGGGCAGATCAGAAGGTCGAGCAGCCGCGGGTCGGGTGTGGCTTCTGAAGGGAGCGGCTTGGCATTTTCAGTCATTGCAGAGGGCCGTCATCATTCTCACAATTCAAGGTCAGTAGCTTGATCAGCGTATCACACCGAGTGGGTAGATCTGCTGCCTCGATCAGGGCTTGTTTTTCCATAATGTCAAATGGGCACCCTGCCGATAACGCGTTGATAAGTGTTTCCATCGGAGCATTTGAGACCGCGTCCCAATCGGCATCAATCTGGTTCGACTTTGCATAGGCCCGAAGCGCCCGCTCCAACGTTTCGCGAGACGGGAGGCCAGTGGTCTTTGCTGAGCCGAGGTCAGCTTCGAACCGGCTAAAATCCCCTTCAACCTGTCGATAAGGTGTTTTCACCTCAAGTTCGTCCATCAGGCGGAAGCGGCAAATCCCGGTAAGTGTCAGGAGGTAACGCCCGTCATCGGTTTCAGAGTATGTTGTGATGCGCCCCGCGCATCCAACACCGGCGAGTACCGGCTTGTCTTTGGGCCCGCCGACCGGCTGGATCATGCCAATCAGTCGACTGCCTGCCATGGCATCGTCGACCATATTCAGATATCGGGGCTCGAAAATATTCAGCGGCAATTGCCATCGCGGCAACAGTAGTGCGCCGCCCAAGGGAAACACGGCAATCGTTTCTGGAAGATCAGAGGCGTGGTGATATCGGGTGGCTGGCATGGGCAGGCCTTGGGTGTCGAGCTTAGGCGAACATCAGAGACGACAGCCGCCGCCGTCCGCTAATTGTGATGGGGTCTTTTGGTCCAGCGGCCTCAAAAACTTTAAGCAGTTCATCTTTCGCTGCTCCGTCGTTCCAGCCAAGGTCGGCTGCGAGAATTGTCAGCAAATGATCAACGGCTTTTTCGTTATTTCCGGATGAGATATAGCTTTGTGCGAGCTCAAAACGTGCGTTATGGTCGCTAGGATTTGCGGTAACGTAATCAAGTGCCGCTGAGAACTGATCTGGTTCAGGCGCATCGGCCGTCAACTCGATCGCGAGCGCAACGCTCTTCACATCTGGATCAGTTCGCCGGTCTTCTGGAACCATGTCCAACACTTCGCGCGCACGGGTCGCGTCACCATTCGCCAGATAACATCGGGCGAGGCCGGCCAGCGCCTTCAGATTGGTTGGGTCGGCATTGACGATCTGGGCATAGATTTCCGCTGCTTGGCCGATCTCACCATCCTGGAAAGCTTGTTCTGCGGCATCAAGTGCAGCGGCTAGCTCTTTAGCGCTATCGGTTCCAGTCAGTAATTTGTCGATCCAGCCCCGGATCTGGCCTTCTGGGAGGGCCCCTTGGAAGGCATCAACCGGTCGTCCTTTGTTAAACCCGAACACTGCCGGGATCGAGCGAACACCCAGCTGGCCGGCAATACCAGGGTTTTCATCGATATTGATTTTTACCAGCTTCACCTTGCCCGAATGCTCGTTCACGACCTTGTCGAGGATGGGGATTAATGTCCGGCATGGTCCACACCAAGGTGCCCAGAAATCAACGA
>JBCBAO010000172.1:0-5859 GCA_038532405.1 Pseudomonadota bacterium
GGCCTAGCCGATATCGCGATTTTCCCATTTGTCAGGCAATTCGCCAACACCGATCGAGATTGGTTTTCAGCGGCGGCTGATGGGGCTCTGGTGCGTTGGTTGGGTGATCTTGTCGGCTCGGAGCTATTCGCCGGTGCCATGGTGAAACGGAAGCCTTGGATGAGCGGAGATCCGGCTGTGGTGTTTCCGTAACACTTGGAAAATTTGCCTGCTTGGATACTCTTTGCGCGACAGAAGGGGACCCTCGTAGTGACCAGATATTTTGTTACCAGCCTAGCCGCCCTATGCGCCCTGGCGGCTTGCACGACCTCCACCAGTTTCTGGGCACCGTCGACGGGGTCAACCATTCGTTTTGATGCGGATGAGGTTGAAATTCGTGCTGTCCTTGCGGCCCAGGCCATATCCTGGAATCGCGGCGATATTGACGGGTTCATGGAAGGGTATTGGCGGGATCCAGACCTTAGGTTTGCGTCCGGAGGCACCGTAACGCGGGGCTGGCAGTCGACCCTGATGCGCTATCAGTCAAACTATAAAGACAAGGCCGCCATGGGCCTGCTGAGCTTCTCAGCGCTTGAGGTGAACCAAGTGTCAGACGATGCGGCGATCGTCCACGGCGCTTGGTCCCTGGAACGTGAAGGTACAGATCCATCCGGATTGTTTACATTGGTTTTTCGTGATTTTGGTGATGGTTGGGTGATCACAAGCGACACGACAACACGCGCGGAACAGGATTTAAGTTGACGTCGATTGAGCAAATACGTCCACCCGAGCAGCGGCTGAAGCGCTTCATCGAAAGCGACGCTTTCAAGCAGGCGGTGACCGCACTGATCCTTATCAATGCTGTGGTGCTCGGCGCGTTGACCTTTGCCGAGCCCGGGACCGATGCCCGGCGCTGGTTGATGCTCATCGACAATACGATTGTTGCGATCTTCGTTATTGAGATTGCTTTGAAGTTGGTTGTTTGGCGAACCGAGTTCTTTCGGAAAGGGTGGAATATATTCGACTTTGTCGTCATTGGGATTTCACTGATCTCGGTGGCTGAGACGTTCTCTATTCTGCGGGCGCTCCGAGTTTTTCGCATTTTGCGGCTGTTGCACGTGGTCCCGATGATGCGCCGCATAACCGAGGCGCTCTTCCGCGCCTTGCCCGGTATGGGGGCCATCATCGCCGTTTTGATGCTTCTCATATATGTTGGATCGGTGATCGCCACAGACCTGTTCGGAGCCACATCCGATCCGGAAGTCGAAATGCTCTTTGGTGACCTTCACTCCTCGGCCCTTAGCCTATTTCAGGTCATGACAATGGATGGCTGGCGAAACGAAGTTCTTCAGAAAGTCATGGACGATGGCAATCCCTATGCCTGGGTCTTCTTTATGGCGTTCATATTCATCGCCAGCTTCGCGGTCCTGAATTTGTTTATCGCCCTGTTTGTTGATGCCTTGCAGGCTGAACATGAATTGGCTCAAGATGAACGCATCGAAGAACTGGACGATAAGGCAGACGATGCAGCCCTGGCTCGAAACGAGATGATGGCGGTATTGAAATCCCTCCAGACCGATATCCAAGATTTAAGGGAAACGCTCTCCAAACGCGAGCAAGACGATCGCCTGGATCAATAGAAAATCTAAAGCTATCGCAGGAAAACAAGTTAAATCTCACAATGGCCGCGATTGCTGCTAAACTGAGATTATGAGCATCTGGACGCGACTTCTTTCGGCAGGCCGCGGTCTCTTCGACGTCGATCTTCAAGACGAGGAGGCCGAGAGCGACGTTGGCTGTGCGCCGGATCCGAACGATGTCGGCTTTACGGCAGCTGTTGTTGGTCTTGGTGCAAAGCTCGCCCGCGCAGACGGCAGTGTCACGGAGGATGAAATTGCCGTATTTTCCCGCGTTTTCAGCTCTGCACCTGGAGATGCCAAGGCTGTACAACGCGTCTTCCAGCTGGCCCAGCAAACAGTGCGCGGATATGAAAGTTACGCCCGCAAAATCGGAAAAAAATACAAAGATCGGCCGTGTTTGCTGGAAGGGGTGCTGGACGGTCTGTTTCAAATCGCCGGTGCAGATGGGGTGGTTACCCCCGATGAGCTCGATTATCTAAAGACCGTAGCGGAGGCATTTGGGTTTTCCGACGCGGACTTTAGGCGAATTCGCGCCAGCCATTTGGGGCCAGAGCCTGGGGACCCTTATGCGATTTTAGGCGTTTCCCACGATGCAGAGTTCGATGTCATCCGCGTTGCATACCGCAAGCTGATGGCGGACAATCACCCCGATCGCGTCGTTACAAATGGTGCGCCGCGGGAGTTTGAGGCAGCGGCGCACGATAAGGCAGCAGCGATCACGTCTGCCTATGCAAAAATTCGTGTAGAGCGGGGAATGCTGGTCCGGCCTGATTGACGGATGGGGGAAGTCACCCCATCTTAGTGGTGTAGGAAGGATATATCCATGACCGCTAATGGTACCGCAGGACAGTCGCCGGTTTTTTTCTCAAACCTCATTGATGCAATCCGCCAGGGCGGCCGTCTTATGGCGCGCCTGTTGCTGGGGGGTGTGCTTGTCCTGGCTGCTGGCATTGTGGCGTTGGCAACGACAGTCCTTGGGCTCCTGATTGCCATGGCAGCTTTGATTTTTCGGTTTACGCAAAATCGGCCATCCATGGGGAGCCGGTCTGGTAGCGCCGATACGGCCCGTACTCAAAGCCAACCGATAACACTCGAGGCGCGGCAGACTGCCCGCGGATGGACGGTCGAATAGACCAATATTTCCGGCTGCTAGATATTTGAGAGCCGTTTCCCTTTAAGACGCATGGCCGAATCCCTGTTACAGAGCGGGAATGGGTCTGCGCGATTTTACGCTTCTCTTTGCCGTTTGCTTTATCTGGGGCCTAAACATCGTGGTGACCCGATGGGTCGTAAACGACGCTGCAGTTCCACCCTTATTCTTCGCCGCGGTGCGGTTCCTGGGTATTGCATTGGTCTTGATGCCGTTTTTGAGGCCCAAGCCCAATGAACTCAGGACATTGTTCTTAATCTCTCTTTTTATCGGTGCTGGCCATTTTGCTTTGCTCTTTATCGGCCTCGCAAACGTGGACGCGAGTGCTGCGGCGGTCACGGGGCAGTTGGGCGTTCCATTTTCAACCTTGATGAGCATGGTTTTTCTGGGCGAAACCATTGGCTGGCGGCGTGGCCTCGGCATCCTGCTCGCATTTTCCGGCGTCTTGGTGATCGCCGTCGATCCGACCAGCTTCACCGTTTCATTTGGGCTGCTTTATATTGTTGCTTCTGCCTTCATCGGGTCCCTGGGGGGCATCCTAATGAAGCAGATGGCTCCGATTTCAGCCCTGCAAATGCAAGCTTGGATTGGCCTCTTTTCCTTTTTGCCCCTGTTCGCTTTGTCGGCCGCGTTAGAAACTGGCCAAGGCCAAGCCTATTTGAGCGGCGGCATACTCGTCTGGCTAGCTACGCTCTTTGCTGTTGTTGGCGTTTCGATTTTCGGCCATGGCGGATTTTATACCCTCATCAAAAAGTACGATATTTCCCTGCTCTCGCCGCTCACATTAATGACCCCCATTTGGGGCGTTGTCCTCAGCATTGTTTTGTTGGGCGAACCGTTGACCCTGCGCCTTATCATTGGGTCCGTGGTGTCCCTTAGCGGCGTCTTCGTGATTGCGGTGCGGCCCAATACCAAATTGCCAGAGGCCGCGCTTGGCAAAAAGATTGGAGGAGCACCATGAAAATTGAGCAACGCCAAAGCCCAAATTTCAATGAGCGGAAAGCACCGCTTGATATGGTTGTCCTCCATTATACTGGTATGGCGAGCGGCGCTGAAGCTTTGGCCCGCTTATGCGACCCGGATGCCGAAGTTTCCGCGCACTATATGATCTGGGAGGATGGGCGCATCACCCAGCTGGTAAGCGAGGATAAACGTGCCTGGCACGCTGGCCTGGGCAGCTGGCAGGGGGCGACCGACATCAACTCCTGCTCGGTCGGCGTGGAAATCGTGAATGGTGGACACAACGTGCCCCTGTCAGATGGCAATCTGCCGCCATATCCGGCGTGCCAGATAGACGCTGTTATAAGCCTGGTTCAAAGCATCGTCGCCAAGCATAAGATCCCGGCGAGCCGGATTGTCGGCCACTCCGACATCGCGCCCGGGCGTAAGGATGACCCGGGAGAGCATTTTCCTTGGAAGACCCTTGCCCAATCCGGCCTTGGGATATGGCCACGTGCGCCCCGGGGCGACCTGGTCATGGGCGCAGGACTTACAAAAGGGGACACCGGGCCGTCCGTTGACCGGTTACAAGCGGCTCTCGCTGAAATCGGCTACGGCCTGGAGTTGAACGGAACGTATGACAACGCAACTGTTGATGTTGTCACGGCCTTCCAGCGCCGATGGCAACCCGACCGCGTCACGGGTCAAGCCGGCTGGATGACCCTCGCCTTGATCAGCGCCGTGGCGGACGAGACTGTAAAACGCACCCCGCTGACATGATTTTTCGCTGGTAGAAATCCCGTGAGGCCATTAATCGGGAAACTGTCGGAATTGTAGTCCTTGGCGTGGAAGCGTCTCACAATCAGGCAAGTAGAGATGATCGATCCAAATGATCGAGTTGTTTGTTAAAGGCGCGTGGATGGCATATCGATGGCGTTCAGCGGGGCGGGAATAACGCATGACAATCGCTGGCTACGAGATGTTCGCCCTGTTGGGCTTTTTGTTTGCCGCCTATTCGGTGGTCGCAAATGACTCCATTCAAACGCTCGGCACATTCCTCGCCTCGAATGAGAAACGGCCTTGGTGGCTGCTCTGGGCCTATGCGTCGGGCATTATGGTCGCCGCGCTCGCCCATGCTTATGTCTTTCAGGACGGCGATATTGCCGATGGAAAGCTGAATTTTCTGCCCTATCCCCAGGGCGGTATCGAATGGTGGCACGCTCTGCCGCCCCTCGCGCTTTTGCTAATGACACGGCTTTCTATTCCGGTGTCGACAACATTTCTGGTCCTCACTATTTTCGCGCTGACCGGCGGGGCTGCCACCGAAGGCGTGATGCAGAGCATGCTGATCAAATCGGCGCTCGGATATGTGGTCGCTTTCGCCGCCGCCATCGTTATTTATGTGGCGATCTCTCGTGCGTTCGAGCGCTGGGTCGCCGACACCAGGGACCAAGAGTTGGCGATATACTGGACCGGGTTTCAGTGGGCCACCACGGCCTTTCTCTGGTGGACCTGGCTGAAGCAGGATTTCGCGAATATTTTCGTTTTCCTGCCCCGCAGCCAGGCGGCGGTGGGGGAACCTGCGCTGTTTGACCCGATGACGATTGTCTTCGGCGCAGTCGTGCTCGTAGCAATGCAGGGCTATATTTTCGCCACCCGCGGGGGCGCGATCCAGAAAATCGTCCTGTCGAAAACAAATACGACCGACATTCGAGCGGCCACCCTGATCGACCTGATCTACGCAATTATCCTTTATATTTTCAAAGAGCAGAGCAATATTCCGATGAGCACGACCTGGGTGTTCCTGGGCGTCATTGCCGGGCGGGAACTGGCCATTGCCTATATGGCAAGCCTTCGCCCGCGGGGGGAGGCACTTTTCGATATTGCCTGGGATGCCGGCCGGGCATTTATCGGGCTCGCCGTCAGCGTTCTCCTGGCCGTTGGGATGCCCTGGATCGCGGCGCAGCTCTAGTGAAGCCTCGCCAAACGAGCTATAGGGGTGACCGGTCCAGACGGTCGGGCAGCTGCTGGTGCGTGTTTCGCGCACTGGAGGAAAGTCCGGGCTCCATGGAGACAAGGTGGCGGGTAACGCCCGCCCGGCGCGAGCCGAGGCCTCGGCGGTCTGCTCTCTGTGGCACTTTCCCTCGGCTC
>JBCBAO010000173.1:0-5855 GCA_038532405.1 Pseudomonadota bacterium
GCGTTGCGCGCACCTGTTTCTCCAAGGTTTCGAGCATGGTCACGCGGTTTGGAAGCCCCGTCAGCGCATCATAGTGCGCCAGATGGGCAATCCGGTCTTCACTTTCTTTAGACGCGGTCACATCGGAGGCAACTCCACGAAAGCCGGCAAAAAAACCGCCCTCGAATACCGGCTTGCCGGTGAGCAACCACCAGGCGTCGCCGTCATTGGTCGATACCGGCATGACAAGATCGCGGAAAGGTTGCCGACGCTCGAGACTTTTCTGAAGCACGCTGCGCGCCTCGCACTCGTGGAATAAATCGACCAGTGTGGCCCCCGGCGACATCACCTCATACTGGGCTTTGTTGCCCTGCACACCGCTTGGAATATCCTGGATCAAGCCATCCTCGTCGGACTGCCATAGCCAGTCGGACGTCGTTTCTTCAAAATCTCGCAGCAGGAGGCTGATCAACTGTTCCTGCTCACGCAGGGCCGCCTCACCAAGCAATTGGGCCAGGAACCGGGCATGGGACCACTGAATACAAACTACTAGAATACCCGCATAAACGACCATCAGGATGCTCAGCAGGTCATAGACTGGATTATTCTCCAGCTGCATGCCGATAATCTGCCCAACAATGATTGGGCCAAGGAACGCATAGGCAGCTCCTGGAATGCGCGCGAGCAAGAAGGCACCGGCAAATCCCATGGCGGCTAAGATAATACCGAGAGCCATGTGGCCGAGGGTGCCCGTATAGGGAATAACAAAAACCGGGACGATCCCCCAAATCAGCCCCAGGAAAGCTGCACCCTGGGCCATCCGGTCGAGGCTCGTGCGGGACGCCGTTTGTATCGGCGCTTGGTTTTCAATCCGGACATTCCGCAGAACAATCGCCCCGCATATGAAGCATAGGAGAGTTGCCCAGACGCCCAGCATTCGCTCCGCCCCGCTGGACCAAAATGCGAGCAATACAACGGCCCCATTGATCAGCTGGGCCATCATAATCGCAGGTATCAATCCGCGCACGGTATCAAGCTGTTTCGCCCGGATCGATCCTGCGAGTTCGGCAGAAACGACCGGCGCTTTAAATACAGCTGCAATGGCTTTGAGCTGAGGTATCAATCCAGTTTTGACTTGCATTCCACCCTCAATTTCACGTCTTAACGCAAATATTGTCGCTCTGTCGCGGGCAAGATTTAGCAAAGACAAATGAAGATCCGCGTAGCTTGATTGGTGAAATTTCAACAAATATTGAGCGTTGAGGCTCTGCTCCTGGAAGGCTAGAACTTGCCTAGCGGGCCGCGCCTTAGGTATGATTGGGCATAGCGCGTGTGCATGGGGATGCACCTGCTCAATCTTATGAGGGAAACGAAATGACCGACGCCGTCGCAAGCCCAACCGCACTTCAATACCTTGATAAAGCCATGGGGGGCCTGCGCGAGTTGGGGCTCGTGCCTGAAAAAACAGGAGAAGCAGCACCGATTGTTGCTCTGCTGAACCAGGTTACGGAACTGGATCCAGACAAAGTCGCCGCCATCGCGAGGACCCTCGATCAAGCCTCACATTTTAACGACGTCGTCCGCGAAAACGTGTCAGGCATTACAATCGGCGAGCGGTATGAAGGCATAACGGCGGCGTTCAACTCAATTCGTGACGACGCAAAGAGTATGGTCGATCAATATGCGGATGGCAAAATCTCGACAATGGAGCGGGTCTCCAATGTCTGGATGAAAATGACCAGGGGCGACATTGCGAGCCGGTTTGGCAAAATTAAAGACCTTTACCTCGACGTTCAAAAGGAAACCGCCAATCAGATCGACCGCGAACGCGCCATACTGGAAGCCTACCTAGATTTCCGCGGGGCTATGAAGCAGTCAGAGGTTCTGGCGCTGGACGTTCTGAAAACGGGCGAAGGCAAATTGAACGAGCAGCGCGACCATGTTGCAGCTGCCGTCGCCGCAGTCGAAGCTTTTACAGGTGACGACGCCGCCGAGCGGGCCCAATTGGAGCTAAAGCGGGACGAAGCCCTTCGCGCATTGCAAACGGAGGAAAAGCGTTACCAGGTTGCCAAAGACCTCTCCGATAACATCACGATCGGCTATAATACATCTGAGGTCATAATGGCGCGGCTGGTCCAGACGACAAATGCGAAAGAACGCATCTACGCCCAGTCGGTCAGCTTCTTTGGTACCAATGAAATCGTTCTTACTGCGCTGACAGCAAGCTTTACGGGGCTCCACGGCCTCCATGAGAGCACCCAAACCCTCGAAGCGATGAAAAAAGGCGTCAATCAAAGCCTGGAAGTGCTTGCCGAAATTGGCGGCGATATCCAAGAGGCGGCCACGCGAGCCGGCTATGGCCCAACGGTCTCCGCCGCTGCTGTGAAGACACTCGTCGATTCAGTCGTGAGCTACCAGGAGCGCAATCAACAGATCATTGAAGAAATGCGTGTCCTGGCGACGAAAAACTCCGAAGAAATCCGTGAAGCGGTTGAAGATGGAAAACGTCGCCTGACCAGCCTGGTTGAACGCGGTGCTGCCGCTGCTCTCATACCAGCATCGTGACAGAGCCCGAGACGGATATAGGCAAGGCGCGGCCTGCAACACCGCAACAGCTCGACGATGTCCTCCTTGCAATGGACGTGGTGGATACTCTGCGCCACCGCGAAGAATTTGTCCTGCGCGAGATCGACGACGAAGGCCGCGAGGCGGAACTGATTGATCGATTGAGGGAGATCTATAAGGCCCAGGGCATTAGCGTGCCGGACCGCATATTAAAAGACGGTGTCGCGGCTCTGGAAGAGCAGCGATTTGCCTATATGCCGCCCAAACCAACGCTGTCGGTGCGGCTAGCCCGTATTTATGTGGCGCGCGACAAATGGATAAAACCGGTCACAGCAGCTATTGTGGCGCTCATTGCTGCCTTTGCGAGCTATCAGATCGGCGTTGTTCAGCCACAGAATGCGCGGGCGGAACTTCTCCGTGTCGAGCTCGAAGAAACCCTACCACAAACCCTTGATCAGTTACGCACCGATATTCTCACGCTGTCTGAAGATCCATCGGCCGACGCCCTTGCCGAAACACTTTACCAGGATGGGCTCGTTGCCCTTGAAGCGCGCGAGGCAAATACGGCAAAGCAAATGATCGCTGACCTTGAGGTACTGAAAAGCGATCTTAGCCGAACATATGAAGTGCGCATCCGGTACCGGGACGGCGCGCAATCCGGCATATACCGCATTCCCAATGACGCTCCCCAACAGCGGAACTACTATCTCCTTGTCGAAGCCGTTGATCCGCGTGGAAACATCGTTGAAGTTCCCGTCAGAAGCGAGGAAACTCAAACGCCCCACCGCGTGACCAAGTGGGGCCAGCGCGTTTCACAATCCGTCTTTAATCGTATTGCCGCCGACAAAACCGATGACCAGATCATTCAAAACGATGTCATTGGAGAGAAGGCAAGCGGGCAGCTTCAGCCAACCTATTCGGTCGATACGCCCGGCGGAGTGATAATAGATTGGTAGACAGATTATCATGACACGAACACTCAGTGGGCGCGAAACCCTGCAACGTTTGGATAGGACAATCGCCGAGACGCGACGAGCACTGGCGGATGCTATCGATGCGAAAGACACAGCCGATACGCGCCGCGCCGAGGTACGCGACGGACAAGTTGAAGCCTATAGGGCTTTGGCCGATATCCGCCTGGATCTGCTCCGGGAAGAGGATGCCCGCAAGACTTTTGATGATCTGCACCGCGAAGCCGAAGCTCTGCTTGATGCCCAGGACGGATTTGTTGCCGAACAGGCAAAAGATTTAGCCGCAGCTTCCGAAGCGATAGCAGATCTTGAAAAAAAACGTGGAGCCCTCGCAGCCGAACTGGACGCTTCGGTCGAAGCCTACGAAACGCGAGTGTCCGAAATTCAAGGCAAGTTGCTAACGGACACTGACTATCAAACCCTCGTGGAGACGGCGGAAGCCAGCGCATCGGTCGTCTCCCGCGCCGAACAGAAATTAAATCTTGCCCGTGAAGACCGCCGAGACAAGGGCGCGCCCTACAAAGCAGACAGCCTGTTTATGTATCTTTGGAAACGTAAATTCCGGACACCGAGCTATAAGGCCTCCCCGCCCATTCGCTTCCTCGATCACTGGGTGGCAAGGCTCTGCAAATATGACATCGCACATCTGAATTATGCACGCCTTGTGGAACTGCCTGACCGTCTCCAGGAACACGTTTCACGGGTTACGCAGGCCTATGAGGCCGCGGTTGCAGCCCTCGAAACCGCAGAGCAGGACGCCTTAGACAAGGGCGGCGCGTTGGCCCTCGGAAAAACTGTGGAAACTGCGCGGGACAGACTGCAGTCCCTTGAACCGGAAATCGAGGCCGCGGAAGCCCATCACCGTGCCACTGCCGAGCGCCATGAAAGCGCCCTCACAGCTGGCACAGGCCCCGCTCAAAAAGCACGTAAACTCCTGGAAGAAGGACTGAAGGCTGCGAGTTTTCCAGATCTCAGGCTACTTGCCGCAGAAACAATCGAGCTGGAGGACGACCGTATCGTGGATGCGCTTGTCAAACTCCGCGCTGAAGAAATGAGCCTGGAGCTAGAGGCCGACCGGATGCTGCGCCTTCCCACCCGCCGGCGAAAAGAGCTGGAAACGCTCGAGCGCCTGCGCCGCCGGTTCAAGCGGGATCGATATGACAGCCCCTATGCCACATTCAAAACCTCCGCTGTGGACATGGTTTTGCGCGGCCTCTTGCGCGGAGAGTTGGACGCAGACCGGGCCATGCGCCAATTCGGCCGCTCCGTCCGTCACCGAAAGCCACGTACCCATCGCGGTTTTGGCGGTCGATCGCGGCGCGATACACTCGACCTGCCAGACGTGCTCGGCGATGTGCTCTGGGAGATTGCAAAGGAATCCAGCCGGTCCAGCCGCGGCGGCTCGCCCTGGTCTTCGGGTCGCACACGCCGGCGGGCACCGCCGCGTTCATTTCCATCATCACGCGGTGGGTCTTCGCGCAGAGGCGGTTCGCGATCCGGCAAACGCGGTGGCTTTAAAACAGGCGGCGGCTTCTAGTCACCACCCAAGCAGCAACCAAAGTGATCGACGGCTACTCGGCGGCCAGATCCACTTTGCTGCCCCGAGCGTCGCATCCAGCATCCAGATATTCGGCAACCCTGCCTGCCAAACGGCGCGCCACTTCGGCTTTGTCCATAAGTGGCCAATGCTCAATCTCAGTCGCGGAGATCAGGGAGACCTGATTGGTCTGGCCGCCCATCACATCGCCAGACACATCATTTGCTACGATCCAGTCGCAGCGCTTTCGCTTTAGTTTTTCCCTGGCATGGGTTTCGATATCATTTGTCTCAGCAGCAAACCCAACCACAAGTCCGGGACGTTTAGTCTTTTTCCGGGCGAGCGTTGCGAGAATATCGGGGTTCTCTTTCAGATTCAGCGCAGCAGGGGCTGGATCGGCCTTGTTCTTCAGTTTCAATTTGCGCGCGGCAGCCTGGGCTGGTCGCCAATCAGCAACCGCAGCGACGGACACAAACACGTCCGCAGGCAAGGCCTCTTCACACGCTGCAAGCATCTCCCGGGCAGTTTCAACTTTGATCAGATCAACGCCAACCGGTGGATCGATCGAGACAGGCCCCGACACCAGAGTGACGCGCGCACCCAGTCCGGCAAGGGCTTCGGCGATGTCATAGCCCTGGCGGCCGGATGAATGATTGGAGAGATACCGCACCGGATCGATAGGCTCACGCGTCGGTCCGGCTGTGACCAAGGCGTGGACGCCCTGAAGCGCTGAACAGCCTCGTACAGCCTGCTCGATTTCTGCGGCAATGGCATCAACCTCCGGCAATCGCCCCGGACCGAAC
>JBCBAO010000174.1:0-5810 GCA_038532405.1 Pseudomonadota bacterium
CGCACGTGTCTTTGCCATATTGGCAAGGATCAGTGGTGGCTCATAGGCTGGGGCTTGGCGCGCGCCCAATCTGACAAGGTTTTCACGCCCCGCCGCCGCCGCAATTCCCAGAATAACGTCTTTCACACGCACGGCCTCACCGCTTGCAATATTGTAGTCACCCGTCAGTTGGCTCGCCGCTAACGCGGCGAGGCCCCGGCCAACATCTTCCACATGGCAATAATCCCTTAGCTGCATGCCATGGGAGCAGAGCGCCTCTTCTCCTCTCAGCAGGGAGAGGGCCACCGACGCGGTCAGCCGGCTTGGATGCTCCCCCGGGCCATAGACGAAGAAAACACGCCCCCAAGCGAGGGATACATTTTTGATATCGCAATACCCGGAAAGGGCATGATAGAGTGCAACCTTTGCCTTTCCGTAGAATGTCGATGGCATTAACGGAGTGACGCCTTCGGTACACAGACCGGTTGTCCAATCATAATCGCCGGATGAGCCGCATACGGTTATTCGTTTGCCACCAGCTTCAATAAACGCCTCGGCAAGCTTCAGACTGATCTCAATCCAGGCCAAGTTTTCCGGAGCGGTCCAGAGGCCGGAAATCACCGCTTGCCAGGCAAGATGCAAAAGATCCGTTGCCTGAATGTCATCAATGGCCGCGCGGGTCGCGGCGGGGTCTGATAGGTCACAAACGACATAGCGAACACCGTCCATTGGTGTCTCGGGCGGCCGACTTGTAATGGCAATAACCTCAAAGCCTTTGTCGAGCAGAGGCATTAATGTATTACGGCCAATAAAGCCCGTCGCGCCGGTGACGAGAAAGCGACGGGTCATGTCAAAAGCCCCTGATCGGCAAGATCGGGCCAATCTCGATCCTTTTGCGAAACATCGGTCACGGGCGCAGGCCAATCGATACCAATAGCGGGATCATCCCAGCGCACACCCCGTTCCGTGCCAGGCACATAAATGTGGGACGCCTGGTAGAAGACTTCGGTGTCATCCGTAAGGGAAAGATAGGCGTGGGCACAAAGCGGTGGCACGAGCATCGCTTTTTTGTTGTCTGCCGTCAGCTTGATACCGAACCAATTCAAATAAGTGGGCGAGCCTTTCCGCATATCGACGATCACGTCAAAAACCGCACCACGGATACAGCGGAACAATTTCGCTTCTGGCGCTGTCTCGTCTTGGTAATGCAGGCCGCGAAGGGTTCCAGCATTTACATTTCCGGACATATTGGCCTGCACAAATGTATAGTCCGCGCCCACGGCCAGAAACTCATCCCGGCAATAGGCACGCGCGAAATACCCACGATCATCGCTGCGCGGCTCCTGATCCACTATGAATGCGCCGGCCAGGGGCGTCTCGGTAAACTTCATTTCACTGTCCAGATCAGGTTAGCCTAGGGTACTTGCGTCATCGGCCTGTCTGCTGCAAGCGATGGGCCAGACATGGTTATCCCTGCGCGCATCTGACACAACGCCATTAAAGGGCCCGAAACATACCTCCTCTAAAGCGGAACAGCTCTTGCAAAGCGTGATCGGGTGTTCAGGAGAAATTTTTGATGAGAGATACCGGGATTCGGATTTTGGGGGCCGGTTGCGCTGGGTTTGGGGCGTCTCACAAGCTGTGGGAAGCAGGGATAGAGCCCGTCATCTATGAGGCGCGGGACCATTATGGGGGCCACACGTCAACGGTTGCCCATGCAGATGGCTTTGTCTTCGACGAGGGCCCGCATATCTCCTTCACCAAGAATGAACGCATCCAGAAACTCTTCGCCGAGAGTGTGGGCGGCCAATATGAGGCCTTCCCGTCAAACGTTAACAATTACTGGAAAGGCCACTGGATCAAACACCCCGCCCAGGTGAATCTCGCTGGCCTGCCACAAGATTTGCTCGTCGCCTGCCTGAAGGACTTTATCCACGCCAAGCATACAGAGTTCGGCGAGATCAAACACTATGAAGACTGGCTCCTCGCCGCCTTCGGCGAAACCTTCGCCAAAACATTCCCCGGCGAATATACCAAGAAATACCACACCACCGAGGCGAAAAACCTGACGACGGACTGGCTCGGCCCCCGCCTCTACCAGCCAGACCTGGAAGAGGTGCTGAATGGCGCACTCTCCAGCAACACAGCAGACGTCCATTACATCCCGAACTTCCGCTACCCGACCCATGGCGGGTTCGTTTCCTATCTCGACATGTTCGCCAAACGCTCCACGATCCACCTGGACCACCGTGTCACGGAGATCGACATGGCCGAGCATAAATTGCGCTTCGCCAATGGCGCGACTGCCTCATTTGAGGCCCTCATTTCTTCGATCCCTCTTCCGGCCCTCATCCCCCTGATCAAGGATGCCCCGCAAGAGGTGCGCGACGCCGCCGCCCTCCTCTCCTGTTCCCAAGCGCTGATGGTGAACATCGGCCTGAACCGGGCCGATATCTCGGACCATCACTGGACCTATTTCTACGATCAGGAGATTTGCTTTTCGCGCCTCTCCTTCCCCCACACCTTCTCACCCCATGTTGTGCCGGAGGGCTGCGGATCGATCCAGGCGGAAATTTACTTCTCCGACAAATGGAAGCCGATGACCGGCAGCCATGGGGATTGGATCGAGCCGGTAATCGCGGATCTGATGGAGGTCGGCCTTGTCAAATCCCGCGATGAGATCATCCATACAAGCACAATCTTCGCGCCATGGGGCAATGTCATTTTTGACCATGATCGTCCCCGCTGCCTCAAAATTGTCCATGATTACCTGAACGAGATCGGCATTGCTTATTGCGGGCGTTATGGTGACTGGGCCTATATCTGGACCGATGAGAGCTTTATCTCAGGCGAGCGCGCCGCGAACATGGTGATGAAGACACTGAAAACCCCGTAACCGGCAAGCGTGGGCAATTGCCGCCGGCTTTATTCCCCCGTAAGCTTCCACATGCAGCGGATCTAGGGGGGACACGGACCATGCACAAACACATTCTATTTGCCCTTGGCACGATAGCGTTGGCGGCCTGCGGCGATGCGCCGGGCAACGATACCGATATCATTGACGACGAGACGACCGCCGAAGCGCTCCAGCCCTTACCGCCCACGCCCAAACAGGAAGAGATGTTCACCGGCCGTTGGCGCGCCCGCGATCCGGAAACAGGAAATATAATGGTGCATTGGGAGATCCGCGTGTCCGATGATCGCTGGACCGGGCAATACACACTAACGGAACATTTTTGCCAAAGCCGGGATGAGACCCGGGCGTCCGCCTGCCCCTTTGGAGTTCAAGGCGGCAGCTGGGAACAAATCCAGGCGAGCGGTGGTGGCCTGATCGCCAAAGCCACCGATCCCTTCCAGACGGACGCCCTCTTCACCCTCACCATGCTGGCTCCGGACGGAGATACCGTCACCCGCATCGCCACCACAGCAGACCTCGGCTTCGTCCAACTCAACACCGAGATCGAGCGCGCCCCGGATTAGGCGCGTCCGGGGTGGAGGGCATCATACCTTTACCATTGCTGCTGGATGGGTGTCGCGAGCCGAGCATGTTGCACAGAAGATTGCGAGTAAAAGCGTGAATGTAGCAACACGCACCTCGACCATAATAGATCCCCCTGAACGATCCATGGTCGAGAGTTGCAGCACGGACAGCTCGAATATCAGATACGCAAGCCAAACCGCAAAGATGCATCGGACAATCTGCAAAGGACATGTCCCATTGTCCTCAGTAAGTCATAGGCTTGCGGCTAAACGCTCCTATTTTTTATGGTTGGTATATCCCCGTCTTGTTCGGGAAAATCTCTATGCGGCAGTGGCTGTTTCAGGCCTGCTTCGGGAAGGTGCGGACAGGATGTCCGGCTTGTGTTCCACCAGTTCCCAACTTCCATCATGATGCTCGACTAGCGCGGTGCAACTCTCCACCCAATCGCCATCGTTCATATAGGTGATGCCGTCTATCTCGCGTATCTCGGCAACGTGAATATGGCCACAGATCGCGCCGTCAAAACCCTTGCGGCGACAATAGTTGGCAACATGAGACTCGAAGTTATGAATGTGGTTCAATGCTCGCTTGGTCTTCTTTTTGAGCGCTTGCGACAAGGACCAATATGGCAAGTTCAGCCATCGCCGCACAGTGTTTAGCTTTGTATTAGACCAGAGTAGGAAATTATAGGCATGATCACCAAGGTGCATGATCCACTTTCTATCTGCGCGCATCATGCCATCGAACATATCCCCATGAACGACGAGATACCGCTTTCCATCCTCGCCAAGGTGAACCGCGCGATTGCGTATCTTAATACGTCCGAAGCTCACTCTGAACTGCAAAAAGCCCCGGAGAAATTCATCGTGATTGCCGATGATATAAACCACTTCTGTGCCACGTTTGGCCGCCGTTAAAATTCGTCGCACAACATTTGTATGGGTCTGTGGCCAATACCATTTCTTTTTGAGCCGCCAACCATCGATGATGTCGCCGACGAGGTACAAGGTTTCCGCGGTATTGTGTTTCAAGAAGTCAGCTACTGCGACAGCTTGAGCGCCTTTAGATCCCAAGTGTAGGTCGGAGATAAACACACTACGATATTTTGGGTTCAGCTTGCTCATCCAATAATTATTACAATTGATTCGATAAGACTTTTGTGACGGCTCTATCGGAATTCAAGCCAACAACATTCGGTTGGCGGTCAAACCACGCACAAAAAGACAAGATAGCTGCCATAGATATCGACTGCGGCGAGGAAAATCAGTAGGACCAAACGACCAGAGTCCATTTTGGGACGTTTTTCGTCATTTGTTATGATTGGTTGGTTTCTCTTTCGGGTGTCGACAACGGGCTAAATCACGACAAAAGAGGCACCCCATTCAAGGCTTCAATTCACCTTTGCTGGCGCGCGGATCCAAAACGTTAAACGCGTCCTGTTGGTGCAAACTGGAAATCGGGCACAGATATTTCCCCACGTCTTACGAGGTGGCTCGACGGCCATCACATTCCTAAAATAACGCCTCAATGCCCAGAATGATGTTTCGACCTGCTTCATTGCTGCCAGAGCCATGGGACCGGTAGGCTTCATTCAAGAGGTTCTTTGCGCTGACGGTTAAGGTCAGGTTTTCTGTCAGGCTCCAGCCAAAGCGCGTGTTTACCAGCGTATAGCCGGGTGTCCCGCCGATGGGGATCCTTTGGGTGTCTGCCCGGTCGGCAGCATTTAACCGGTCTGCGCGATCAACAATTGTAATGTCTGCCGTTGCCCACATATCCTGCAAGGGCCAGACGGCATTAACGAGCCTATCGCCTGACCAGTTCAGCGCGAGAAAGCCGGTGAGCGGCTGAATGCGGCTGATCGGTTCGGTCAGGCTGTCTCCTGCAGCGATGGGCCGGGTGAGATCGCCCTCGGTCCACGTCGCATTGCCGGACAGGTCAAACCCTGCGGGGAGTTGCAACGCGCCGGTTAACTCAACGCCATGAATCCGGCCAGAGGCGCTGTTTTGCTTGCTAACTTCGATCAAACCATCGACGATCCGCCCGGTCGGCACCGTCTCGATATAATTTCGAAGGTCTGTGTAATAGTAAGCTGCGGTAAGGGTTAGAGCGTCCAATGCATGGCGGTATCCGATCTCACCGGACAGAAAATCCTCCGGCTGTAACCCAAGCGATGCGACCTCGAACTCAGTCGAGCGGCTGCGGCCGAAGCGGCTGATATCGGCAATATTTGGAGCCCGGAACGCTTGACTGGCGGAAAGGAAAACTGTGGAGCGGTCATTGGGTCCCCAGGAATAGTCCGCACGTGCCGACCCTGAAAAGTTTGTCCAGTCCCCGCTGAAGGCGACTGGGG
>JBCBAO010000175.1:0-5750 GCA_038532405.1 Pseudomonadota bacterium
CGCCGGCCTCTCGGATGCAGACGCCACTGCGCAATCCATGGCAGATGCCAGTCCGGCAAAATGGCACCTTGCCCACACGAGCTGGTTTTTTGAGGAGTTCATTGTTGCGCCCATCCTCGGCGACGATGCGCGCTTCCACGAGAGCTATGCCTATTTGTTCAACTCCTATTACGACGCGGTGGGGACCCGCCATGAACGGTCTGCAAGGGGTTTGCTGACGCGCCCAAGCCTAGACGATGTGCTTGCCTATCGCACTTATGTGGACGAGCGGATCAGTGATATTTTCGAGACCAAGACTTCAGATATCAGGTCCTGTCTCGAATTGGGCATACACCACGAACAACAACACCAAGAACTTCTGCTCACTGACATTCTGCACCTATTTGCCCAGAACCCGCTGCACCCCAGCTTCAAACGCGCCGAGCCCGTGGAGGTTCAAACAGCGCCGGAAGCGGAGCTTCAATGGATACCGTTTGAGGGTGGCCTTGTATCAGCTGGGTATAGCGGAGATGGGTTTCATTTCGATTGCGAAGCGCCGCAGCATGACGTTTTCCTACAAGCGTTTGATCTTGCCGACCGCGCTGTGACCAATGCCGAATGGATGACCTTTATGGAGGCCGGTGGATATCAAGACCCCTCCCTTTGGCTTTCGGACGGGTTTGCCACAGCCGAGGCGCAAGGCTGGGCACACCCCCTCTACTGGCAATGCCGAGATGGCGAATGGTGGTCGATGACATTGCGCGGCTTTCAACCCATCGATCCTGATGCCCCGGTGACCCATATCAGTTTCTTTGAAGCTGATGCATTTACCTCCTGGGCGGGGCGGCGCTGGCCAGGCGCGAGGTTGCCCCGTGAACATGAATGGGAGCACGCCGCAAAGCATCAAAAAGTAGAGGGGAACTTATTGTCGACATCGCGGCTAAGGCCAGCACCGCAAGGCAGCGCACCTGGCCTTAGGGGGATGTTCGGGGATGTTTGGGAATGGACGGCAAGCCCTTTTACGCCCTATCCCGGATTTGTTCCGGCAGAAGGCGCAATCGGGGAATACAATGGCAAGTTCATGAACGGGCAAATGGTGCTGCGCGGTGGATCCTGCGCGACACCAGAAGGACATATCAGAGCATCGTATCGAAACTTTTTTCATCCGGAGAAACGTTGGCAGTTTTCTGGGCTTCGGCTTGCGAGGGATAGAAAATGACGTCCACACTTGCGCCCGGCGCACAAACCAAGGCGATAACCAACCCGGCTACCACAAGCCGCTTTCATGAAGATATCATCGCTGGCTTGTCGGCCAATCAGAAGACCATTCCTAGCCAATGGCTTTATGACGAGAAAGGCTCAAAATTATTTGAGGAGATAACCAGGTTACCCGAATATTATCCGACGCGTACCGAGACCGAGATTTTAAGATCACACGCGGATCAGCTGACGAGCCGGATAAATGCTGAGGCGGTGCTTATCGAATACGGTGCTGGCGCATCGGAAAAAACACGTATTTTGCTCGATCAGCTTCCGGACCTGTCGGCCTATGTTCCGATTGACGTTTCCGAAGACTTTCTTGCTGAGACAGCGCAAGATCTGCGTGAAAGCTATCCCGGCCTGAAGGTAGAGCCAGTGGTTGCGGACTTCCTGGGGGACATCAAAATGCCCCCTCTTCCCGAAAACCAGCGGGTCGGGTTCTTTCCCGGATCAACGATCGGAAATCTATCGGATCCTGAAATTCACGCGTTTCTTATCCGCGCCCATCGCCTGATCGGTGGAAGCGGAGCTTTCATCCTCGGGGTCGATCTCAGGAAACCGATTGATATCCTGATACCAGCTTATGATGATGCCGCTGGCGTGACGGCGGCGTTTAACCTTAACCTTCTGCATCGCGCCAACCGCGAGCTGAGCGCTGATTTCGAGCCATCCGGATTTCGACATAGGGCACTCTGGAATGAGTCGGAGTCGCGAATAGAGATGCATCTGGTAAGTGCGACCGATCAAACGGTAAGGATATCCGACCAGGTGTTCACCTTTGAAGCAGGTGAGACAATCCACACCGAAAACTCCCGCAAATTCTCGCTGGAAGATATGCACCGGCTGTGCGGGGGGACCGGCTGGCGTATCGCCGATATATACCAGGACCGTCATGCGTTATTCGCGGTTTTGATCCTTCAGCCCTGCCCATAGGTCCACCGCCTGCGAATGACTTCCATTTCATTGCTCCAATTTGAATAGCTCTCCTGTCTCCTATAGCCCAGAGGACTTCGCTGAAGCCACACGATATCAATATCGAAAGCCAATCATGTTCCAATGATTGAGCAGGATAACCAAAAGCGCAGCCGAAAGACTGAAAGCTGCATAGTGAATTCGTCTTGATACAGACCAGTCAATCGCCACACCCAATCTTGTAAAAACAATCGGCAGACTGAGGACTTGTAGACTTGCCGCCGCAGCGAAGACCAAACCGATCCACTGACTAATGCGTATGGGCACTGTCGGCCAATCGAGCCCGAGTTTCATCAGATCATCAAAGCCAGCGGCCATCGCGAATACGAAACTTGCAAGATAGGCAAGCAAGGTACCCGCCGTCACCGCTCCCAAGGCCGAAAGCCAAAAAGCCGTCCGGTTGGTTGCCTCGGTCTTCGTACCGATTTGAAACCGGCGGAACCAAATTGAGACCACTGTCGAAACAGCAAGGGCAATGGAGAGAAACAGAACCTGAAGAAAGACCCCGCGGGTTTCAAACCGAGATAGGCGTTCATAGGCATTGACAGGATTAGACGTGAAGAGATGCGTGATGCGGCCGGCCTCATTTTCGCGAAATGCCAGTCTTTCCTCACCATCCACTGATCGAAATTGCAGGGGTGCGGTCTCAACAAATCGGGTCGCCGGGCCAAAGCCGTGACGGATAAGATATCCGTCATCGGTCGTGCTGATGCGAACGGCCCAATTCAACGCCATGACCTTCTCCAGATTGGTATGGCTTCGCCGCGTACCGAGATATGAGCCTTCGAACCTTTGGACCCGCTCTGCAAATTCGGCTTTGGGTTCGAGCCGCTCGGGTCGCTCAAATGTTCCGGTGAGATAGCGGATGATATCCTCAAGGATCCCCCTCGGGGCGGCGGCAGTGTTTACATTGTAGCTGAGAAACACCCCAAGCTTTGCTTCAGGAACGACATAAAATGACGAGAGAAAGTGAAGCGCATACCCCCCATGGCCAATCGCGCGCACATCGCCGATATGGTTTTCAATCAATCCATGTGCAACGCCATTCAAGTTGGCGGCATGCCCGTGGTTGCGCCGATGCATCAGCTGCAATGTTTCTTGCTTGAGGATGCGTTGCCCTTTATAGGAGCCATCCCCGGCGAAGGCGATCATAAACCGGGCCATATCACCAGCAGTGGACTGCAAACCGGCCGGTGGTGCCCAATGGGAGAGGAAGTATTCCGGCGTCTCACGATAGAGGCCGTTTCGCAGCTCATAGGACTTTGAGCGGCGCTCCAATAGCCCTGGGTCTATGCTGTCGGAATTGTCTGCGCCGACGTCCTCGCGAAAGGTCGATGACGTCATGCCGAGGGGTAGAAAGATATGTCTCTCTATATAATCGGGATATGACAGCCCGGTCACGCATTCGATGATATAGCCGGCAAGATTGACACCATAATTGGAGTAAGATGACACTTGCCCAGCCGGCCGAACCTGCGCGGCGGGATATCGGGTCAGATAATCAAGCCGCGTGGGAATATCGCCCGCTTCACCAACGAAAACCTTTTGCGTGAAGCTCATATCTTCAAACCCGGCTGTATGGGTCATCAAATGCGTAAGCGTGATCGGGACGCTACCTTTGTATGATATTTCGATCCCCTCAAGATACGTGTTGATATCCGCATCAAGGTCCAGCAGGCCGCGCTCAACCAGCTGCATGATGGCAACCCACGTAAATGCCTTGGAAACTGAGCCCAGGCGGAAAATATGCGTGTTCGCATCGACGGGCTCTCGGGCCTCAAGGTCTGCATATCCATATCCCTTCACAAGCAAGGGCTTGCCATCCTTCACAACGGAGATGGTGAGGCCAGGTAGGTCGTGTTCGGTCATATGCGCCCGAACCAGCCCGTCGACGAAAGCTTCCAGGGTGTGAGCCTGATCCGGCCCACGAGTGTCGGAGACTTGTGATACATCGGCGCGGGCGAACCCACCTGCCACGACAAGAGATGACACCAGGAGAACGGTGGCGAAAACTCGAAACATGTTAAAGGCCGACATCTAAGGTAACGCCCTCGGGTGCTGGACCTTTAAAGTTCTGGACGTTTCTAAAACCGCGGCATCTGCCCGTTTCCAATCAAAACTTCGGCATAAAATGCGGGCGATACACCCCTGAACCCGCAATGTTTCATCGTCCACTCGACGCACATTTGCAGGATAGGACTTTCCCTCCCAGGGACTGTAAAACGTGCCGCTGCGCCATCCCCGCCTGGTCTCGCGGAATCCGAAGAGAATTGGGATGCCTTTTATGGATCGCGCCCGAAGGGCTGCCTCGGGATTTTTATCGTCGAGTGGGATACTACCGGTCTCGTCCCATACAGGGTCCCATTCCAACACCCCGCAGACCGTCTCTCCGCATGGGCCGAATGCAACGAGCCCCCCGGTATGGGACATCCATAGACCATTTACATTGGTGGCGTCCAAATCATCGGCGACGGCCGTTGGCTTAAGAAAAACAATCATTGCGATAGCTGCACACAGCAGACTGATGAATCTGATCATTAAGGGCTCCAAGGTTGGTTTCACGACCTTGGTGTTGCCATGGAATTCGATGGCGCTCTGCTGCATTCATTGGCAATGCTGCCTGAATTTGAAATCAGGCAGACTTTTTTGCTTTTGGTCAGCGTGCCGGATTGAGCCTGACCTCACATTCCAATTGTGTTGGCTGCTGCGGTTCACCATTTGCGCTGGCGAGTGCATGAGCTGATCAAAGCATCGCGTCTTGATCGATTTTCAGCTAAACGGCTCTCCATGATATTTCTGAAGCAATTAAAGGCACTCGGCCCATTCATTCTGGCGCTGTGTTGCCTCTTTGGTGTTCTGGGCGGGGCAGCCCATGCCCATCCTGAGGATGATTTTTGCGAGGCCGGCAGCGGGCTTGATCCTGTTCTTTGTCAACAACTCGCGGAAGCCAACAGATCCGATGCAAAGATCGAAAGTCCGCTTCTCGACGAGGCAGGTAATGTTCGATCAGCCTCCAGCACAGCGCTGCTATATTTTGATATTGGTGTGCAACACATTCTACCTGGCGGCAAGGATCATATCCTGTTCGTGCTGGCGCTTTTCCTGGCATCGGAACGGCTGCGCAGCCTCATTATTCAAATTTCAGCGTTCACCGTGGCCCATACCGCAACACTCGGTTTCGCTGCGGCGGGGGTCTTGGAACCACCAGCTTCAATCGTAGAACCGCTGATTGCGCTTTCAATCGCCTTTGTCGCCGTAGAGAACCTATTCTTCAAAGACATTTCGAAGTGGCGTCCACTTGTGGTTTTCGGGTTTGGGCTGTTTCACGGAATGGGATTTGCCGGTTTCATAAGCGAGGTTGGCCTGCCGCCCGACCAGTTTTGGTCGTCCCTGATCGGGTTTAATATCGGTGTTGAGGTCGGACAACTGGCTGTTGTCCTGCTCGCACTTCTATTGAGCTTACCACTCAAGCGTATGCTCGCGGCCAGCGGGCGCACCTATCGCGGTTCTGTTGTCCAGCCTGCTTCGCTTTTGATTGC
>JBCBAO010000176.1:0-5678 GCA_038532405.1 Pseudomonadota bacterium
ATAGACGATCTCGCCGGCGAGGACTTGTTCGATTTGACCGAGGCAAATATTCCAGCAGAAGGGATATTGGACATTTCCCGGTTAACCCTGCTCGCCCGAGCCGCAGCAGCGAATGGCGATTACGAGACAGCAATTGACCATATGGAAACCGCTGTCGCTCTGCAGGACGGATTTCCCTATATGGAGCCGCCTTTCTGGTATTATCCGGCCCGTCAAACCCTCGCCGCCATGGTCCTGCGATCCGGAGATGGCGAGCGCGCAGAGCAGGTCTTCCTGGAGACGCTCGTGAAATCACCGAACAATGCCTATGCCTATTATGGCCTGTCAGAAGCCTATGGTGCCCAAGGCGACCGGCGAGCCCAGCGATATGCCAGGCGGCTTTATAAAGATGCCTGGCTTGGCAAGCGCCGTGGCCGTCCGCAACTGGACCAATTATAGATAATCCTATCTGATCTTTGGACGATCCCTATACCGGCTTGCATGCTTGTTGCATGATCGGATGGGAGCCAAAGGAACCACCACTGCCCATGAAACACTTTGTGTTCCTCAGCCTTATAAGTCTGGCGTCGATTGGCCTTATGGGGGCCACATGCTCGCAGCAACCCGATATAGAGGCTGAGCAACAGGCCTGCCCTCCACCAGCCCGCTCCATAGAGGTCGCACCCAAGGGTGCGCCGATCTCGGGGCAACTTTCGCCAGGCGAAGTCATTCTGACCTTTGATGATGGACCGCACACATCCCGTACGCCTCGCATTCTCGATGTCCTGGCCGAGGCCTGTGCCCCGGCCACATTCTTTTTGCGCGGCGATGCAGCAGCCAGGCTCCCCGCCCGTGTCCGCGAAATTGCGACCCAGGGGCACACGCTGGGCGGCCATGGCTGGGCCCATGCCAATTTGACGGAGATGTCTTCAGAGGCGGCACTGGCCGATATCGAACGTGGCAACAGAGCGATTGAGGCCGCGTTTGACAATGCTCCGGACGCCACACCGATAAGCTTGTTCCGCTTTCCCTTCGTTGCAACGACGCCAGCGCTTTCGGCAGAAATCGCAGCCGCTGGCCTTGTTGAGGTCGGCGTTGATGTTGATGGCCAGGACTGGACAGGCAACAGCGCAGAAGAAATCGTCGACATCGTGATGAGACGGCTTGAAGACCGTGGTAGGCGAGGCATCATTCTACTCCACGACCCGTTTGACAATTCCGTTGCCGCCACCCGTCTGCTGCTTGAAAAGCTGGCTCTGGAAGACTACGAGATCGTCGCCCTTACGCCCGCGCCGGCAAACTGACATCATTTCCCACGCCTGGCTGGTATAGGTCTTGCTTCGAGGGCAAAGAGAGGCAAACACGCGGCGACTTGAGGAGGCTGGATATGCGAATATCGCTCGGAACCGTCAGCCTCCTGACCCATATCCGACTACTCTTTCTTTTCGCTGTTGCATTCGTGCTCCTGGCAGCCGGCCTGTCGCTCTATCTGCGCGCCAGCTCGAAAATGCCGGAGCTGACGGTGATCAGCCCGAAGCTCGCAGTCTATCGCGCCGATGCAGCCGCTTATGATACGGTGGTTATCGGTACGTCCCGAACCCTTTACCACGTCATCCCCGAAATATTGGAAGCTGGCATGGCGGCGGAAGGCTGCCGCGCGCCAAAGGTCTTCAATTTCGGCGTTCACGGCCTCACGGGTGCAGAGCAAGATTGGTTGATCGACGAAATCCTCTCCATAGGCGCTGACCATCTCAAGCATATTATCCTTGAAGACCCCCTCCCCGAGGCGCGCGACATTGCCAATGTCACATCGGAACGTGGGCGATATTTCCACGGGCCATCACTTTGGCCGGCAAGCTTGGCGAGCATACAGTCCTTTCCCGAGAGCCTGCCAAAGCGCTTCTTTCGAACCGGTATCTTCCTCTACGGCGTCGGCTATGACCTATCGGGGGTCGGCCGGGCCGCAGCCACAGCGTTTCCGGACCAGACCGAAGGCGTGGATGCAACTGAAGCCTTCCGCATTGAAGATGGATTTGAAGCGCTGGACGAATTGGATGTCCCGGATATCCTTGCGCGTCGTCAGGACTTCCTCGACAATCCCCAGAAATTTACCGATGCACTTGCGCTCTATGCAAATGGTGTGAGCCCCAACCTCCCGGCCCGCGCTGCCTATATGGAACGCAAGCTCCGCGAACTGGAAGCCAGGGGGCTTCAAGCGAGCCTCTATGTCTCTCCAGACCCGCTGGAACTCGACCGAACCCCACAGGTGGCCGAGATGCTCCGCAAGCAGGCCCCTGATCTCCAGATACTGAACTACAACCAACCCGATAAGTATCCTGCGCTATTCGAGCGCGCCATCTGGCACGATTTCAGCCATGTCACCCGCGCTGGGGCCACACGGCTAAGCGAAACAATGGGCCGGGACCTCTGCGCAGCATCGACCCCCATAGAAGAGCGAACCGCCAATGCTGTTCGTTGAGCTCCGCTTCTTCCTGTTTTTTGCCCTCGTCTTCACACTGGTTTGGACGGTACGGCGCAATGGTGCGCGCAAAGCCATTCTGACCGCTGCATCCTATGTCTTCTACGGCGCATGGGACCCGCGGTTCCTCGGCCTGATCCTTTTCGTCACCCTTGTCAGCTATATCGTCGGAACGCGGTTTGAACCGGGAAAAACGAGTGCCACAGCGAAAAAACGGTGGCTCACCTTCGGGGTTGTCACCGTGCTCGGCGTGCTCGGTGTCTTCAAATATTTCGATTTCTTCGCGGAGAGCTTTGGTACGTTTGCAAACCTGATCGGGCTACCCGTCAACGCGGTGACCCTTGGCCTCATCCTGCCGGTCGGAATCAGCTTTTTCACCTTCCAGGCCATTTCCTACATGGTCGATGCCTATCAGGGGCATATCCCAGCCAAGCGCAATGTCCTCGATATCGCCTTCTATATTGCCTTTTTCCCGCAATTGGTCGCAGGGCCGATCGTACGCGCCTCGGACTTTATTCCGCAAATGGAGACCGCTCGCCGATGGGCAGATGTCGGCGTAAGATCAGCCCTCGTCCTGTTTCTAATAGGCTTCGTGAAGAAGGCCTGTATCTCGGACAATATCGCCCCCTATGTCGACATGGTCTTTGCTGCGCCGGAGACTTTTACCGCCGCAACCATCGTCGGCGGCGTACTGCTCTATGCCGTTCAGATCTATTGCGATTTCTCCGGCTATTCGGACATGGCAATCGCCCTCGCCGCCCTACTTGGATACAAGTTCCCAGCAAACTTTGCCTCGCCCTACCTATCGCCGGACATTCAAGACTTCTGGCGACGCTGGCATATCAGCCTCTCATCGTGGTTGCGAGACTATCTTTACATCCCCCTCGGCGGCAACCGGAACGGCAATATGCGCCGGAACGTCAATCTGATGACCACCATGCTGCTCGGCGGCCTCTGGCATGGAGCCTCTTTCAATTTCGTCATATGGGGCGGGCTACACGGCGGCGCGTTGATCGTCGAGCGCCAGTGGAACAAATACATAGCGAGCCGAACACCAAGCCTTGGATGGATCGGCACACTCGCCGGTACACTGATGACCTTTTATTGGGTCAATCTTGCCTGGATCTTCTTCCGCGCGACCAGCCTGGACCAGTCGCTTCAAATGGCAAGGACGTATCTAACCTGGCAGTCGAAAGGTCTGGAGACCTTGCCCATTGCCGTCTGGCCGATGCTCATCGCGCTCGGGCTGATCCACTGGCTATCGAACCGAATGAATGCAGGCGACGTGCTCGAAAGGCTTGCGCCAAATACGTTCGCCCTCTCCTATGGGGCGATGGCAGCCCTCGCCCTCGCCTTCGTGCCACTTGGCTATCGCCCCTTCATTTATTTCCAATTTTAGGCCGCAGACCTTGATCGGGACCGCTCCTTGGGTCTCAATTCGCCAAATGACTCGCAAGCTCGATACGACACTCAACATTGCTGATTTACGCCAACTGGCGAAGACGCGCCTGCCGCGCATGGTGTTCGATTATATTGACGGGGGCGCTGACGATGAGGTGACGCTGCGCCGGTCCGTAAACCGCTATGACGATTATGAACTCACCTGGTCTTCCCTCGTCGATGTCGCAGAGCTCGAAACGGAGACGACACTGATGGGCGCAAAGAGCCGCCTGCCATTTTTCATCTCCCCGGCGGCGGGCAATCGCCTCTTCCATCCAAAAGAAGGCGAACTCGCGGTCGCACGCGCCGCAGGCAAAGCCGGTCTTATCTATTCCTGCTCAACGATTGCCTCACAAACCGTGGAGGACATCGCGGCGGAGACGGCCGGTCCGAAATGGGTTCAGGTCTATGTTTGGAGGGATCGGGGGCTCGTTGAAAATTTCCTGAGCCGGGCCAAAGCTGCTGGGTTCACCGGTTGCCTACTGACCGTCGATGTGCCCGTCGCCGGCAACCGCGAACGCGACCCCCGCAATCATTTCGGCATTCCTCCAAAGCTCTCACCGAGCCTGGTCGCCCAGGTGCTACGGGCCCCCGGCTGGCTAAAGGACTATGCCATGACCCCACCGATTTCGGCAGCAAACTTCGATGGCATGGCGGATGAGGGCGGAGTTATGGCCTTTATAGACAAACAGTTTTCCCGCTCCGTGACATGGGAAGACGCTGCCTGGATGAAGGACTTCTGGGGCGACGGGTTCGCCATTAAGGGCCTCTCAAACACGACGGATGCCCTGCGCGCAGTAGACATCGGGGCGGACGCCGTGTGGATCTCGAACCATGGCGGGCGGCAACTCGATACGTCTGTTCCCACAATTGATCTGATCGCCGACATTGCCGATGCCGTTGCAGGGCGCGCCGATGTCATCGTGGATGGCGGCATACGGCGGGGCAATCACATTGCCAAAGCCCTTGCTATGGGGGCGAACGGTGTCGCCCTTGGTCGAGCCTGGCTCTATGGCCTCGGTGCAGGGGGCGAAGCAGGGGTCAGCCGGGCCATCCAAATCCTGGAAGACGAGTTCCGGCGGACCATGGCCCTTATGGGTGTTCAGAAGGTGAGCGATCTGAGGCGTGACAAAGTCCACCTCAGGGATCCTGTTTAGCCAAGGCGCGCCACGCCTCAGACATATCTTGCGGTCTTCTTCGCCAGCCCAGCTTCCCTTGACAGCCATCGGAATGCGGCGGCCCAATGGGGGAATAAAATAAATATCAAAGGGAGTGAAACCGATGTCGGATCTTGTTCGGGCAAAGCGTGACATAGCAGCAAGTGAAATCTGCGACATTCTCGCGCGCGATGGCGCATTGATTATTGAGCAGGCCCTTGACCCAGAGACTCTCGCCAAACTTACCAATGAAATCCTGCCATTCGTCGCAGCCACCGATCCCGGCCGCGATGCCTTCACCGGATATAAAACAACCCGAACCGGGGCCCTTGTTGCCAGATCAGAGGCGTGCCGAAATGTGGTCATGACCCCGTCCATTTTGGACGCAGCGAAAGTCTTCCTCGCCCCCTATTGCGAGACCATCCAACTGCATTTGACCCAACTTATCCGGATCAAGCCCGGGCAACCGGTCCAGCCCCTGCACCGGGACCGCCTGGCCTGGGGTGGATATCTACGTGCCGACCTCGAACCTCAATTCAATACGATATGGGCTGTCACGGACTTTCGCGAGGACAATGGAGCGACACAGGTGGTGCCGGGGTCGAACAGATGGGACCCTGGTC
>JBCBAO010000177.1:0-5673 GCA_038532405.1 Pseudomonadota bacterium
ATGGATCGCTTCAGCATATCTGAGATCGAAGAGATAGATCGATATTGGCGCGCGCGCTCGGACGAGGATGCCTGGAGCGGATGGGCTGCCGCCGGCTGGAACCCCAAGACAATATGGATTTATCGCACCCGGGAGCACTGGCGTCGGTTTCCTCTGATTAAGCACCTTGGAAGCTACGCGCTTCTGGACGACAACGATAGAGAGGTTTCGCGGGACGCATCATTGTCCCATGTCCTTTCACAGATTGATGCCGTGCCGGGCCTTACGCCGGATCGTTCTTAGTCTGCCCCGCCGATGCCCATGGCTGCAGCCATTTGTTCGGCCTGCTCCTGCGTCATACCGAGTGTCTTTAGAACTGGGTTGAGCTCTTCTTCGTCCCAGGAATGGGTTGGGCCAACCGTGATGCCGCCATCGACAAGAAATTCGCCGCCGGTGACGAATCCGGCGGCATCCGACGCAAGAAAGGCCGCCATCTCACCAATGTCTCGACCAGAGCCGATCCGGCCGATCGGCTGCATCGGTCCACCATTTTGCGCAATCATCGCAGAAAGCTGATTGGCAACGGCCTGAGGCAAGCCGAGGGATGATCCGAAAATCGAAGTGGCGATAAACCCTGGCAGGATCGCGTTGACACGAATTTTGTACTTTGCAAGCTCAGCAGCGGCGAGCCGTGAAAAATGTGCGACACCCTTTTTCGCTACCGAATAAGTTATGGGCGCATATCCGGCACACACGGCGGAGACCGATGACGTATTGATAATAGCACCGCCGCCGCGCGCTTTGAGATGCGGGACCGCGAATTTCGTGCCGGCGAAAACAGCCCGCAAGAGCAAGCGCATCGTTGCGTCATATCCATCGAGATCCAGATCTTCGATCCCGGTTGGCGTGCCGCCATGGCCGGCATTGTTGAATAGAATATCAAGGCCGCCAAACGCATCGACGCACAGAGCGAGCGCGGCCTTCAGGTCAGCGTCTTCAGTCACATCGCAGTGAATAAAACGAACGGTGT
Organism: Pseudomonadota bacterium; assembly: GCA_038532405.1. Classification (GTDB taxonomy): domain Bacteria; phylum Pseudomonadota; class Alphaproteobacteria; order Caulobacterales; family Hyphomonadaceae; genus CALLCD01. The sequence goes on from JBCBAO010000177.1 coordinate 1,010, forward strand.
CGGCACCGAAACGCGTCTCCAGCGCAGCGCCGGGCTCATCTTGAATATCCGCCGCGACGACCCGCGCCCCCTTCTCAACAAAGGCTTCCACAGTGGAAAGGCCAATTCCGCTGGCCGCTCCTGTGATAACGGCTGTCTTGCCATCCAGATCTGCCATGCCCACACTCCAGCAAGTTGGTTAAACCACTCTATCCGGACGTGGCTTGCAGGAGAAGTCAACAAGAGACCCTTTTGGCCCCCTCCCACGCCTTAAGGCAAAAGCGCATGGCGCATGGACATAAGCCACCGCTCACGTTCCAGATCATAAAGCCGGAAACTCGTTCCCCAATCGAAATAGCACCAGCCTATCCCGCTGGCCTCGGCCGCTTCCCGCACCGCGCGAGTCCATTTCGCCCTATCGACCAGAGGCACCTCGCCATAAACGCCGAACTCGCCGAGGAAAACTGGCATACCGACGCGGTCGCGAAAAGCCCTTGCCCGCGACATCGTATTCTCTAAACGCTGGCGATGGACCTCGGTCCCCCACTTCTGGCCCTTTGGCGGCGCGTTCTTGTCGAAATCGGCCCCCTGGTGGGTGAACTCGAACGGATCATAATAATGAAACGTCGTGATCGCACGTTCATCAAATGGGATTCGCGCCTGTAGCAAACCGTCCAGTTTTCCCCAACCCGCTCCGCCCATAATGACCCAGCGATCTGGGTGCCGGGCGCGGACCATACGCAGGAGCCGGGCATTCATCGCGTCCACGCGGGCGGTGTTCATGCGGCTATGGGGCTCGTTCAGAAATTCAAAGATCAAGCCATCCGGCCAACCTTCATAGTGATCCGACAATTGACGCCAAATCGCGTCTAGCCGCGCCTCATGGGCATCTGGCTGTTTCATCAGCTGGAAATAATGATGCACGTCGAGGATGACATTCAGCCCCGCGTCAAGAGCCGCAGAAATAATAGCATCGGTTCGCGCCAGCAGGCGACGGTCAATGAGATAGGGCGAGGTCCGCATCGTATGTTGGGACCAGGCAACCGGCAGGCGGATTGTATCGAACCCGGCCTGGGCAATGCGATGCAGATCACGCTCGCGCACGGTATAGCCCCAATCGCCCTCCCGCGGCGCTTCCAACGCACCGCCAAGATTGATGCACGCCGATATCGGGCTTGTCCCTGAGGATTGACTGTCAGCGAACTGGCGAGATGGCTCGCCATGAGCCGGGTCTGTGACGAAACCCAAAAGCGCGAACACCGCCAGTGCAAGGCAAACAATCAAAACGCGCATGGCGAGGACCTAACTTGTTCTCTCACAATTCATATGGACAAAATGAGAGGTTGTGTAGCGGACACACCCAATTCGCGATTTTATCGAATGGCGCGAGGGTCAAAGCGCGAACCCACCAAAGCCGCGGCCCGGGGAAACGCGCGGCGCGCGAATGGACACAGATCAGGCAACGATCAGGCGGTGGCCGCCCGGCGCTTCTCCGCAGCACTCTGCTTCACACTTTCAGATCGCAACTGGCCGCAAGCGGCAAAAATATCCCGGCCACGAGGGGTTCGGATCGGCGAGGCATATCCGGCCCGGTTCACTACATCCGCAAAGGCCTCAATCGTCTCCCAATCGGAACACTCATAATTCGTTCCCGGCCAGGGATTGAAAGGAATTAGGTTTATCTTTGCCGGAACCCCTGCAAGCAACCGCACAAGATCCCGCGCCTCGGCAAGGCTGTCATTGACCCCCTTCAACATCACATATTCGAAGGTCACGCGTTTTGCATTTGAAAGCCCGGGATAGGCCCGAATGGCCTCAAACAGCGTCTGCAAATCATATTTCTTATTGATCGGGACGATGGCATCCCGCAAATCATTGCGAACCGCATGGAGCGAAATTGCGAGCATTGCGCCCGTGCGCGCTCCAAGTTCGGGGATTTTGGGCGCAACACCCGCAGTGGAAACCGTAATCCGCCGCCGGCCAATCCCGATCCCTTCTCCATCCGATAGCGTATCGATCGCTTCAGCAACATTATCGAGATTATAGAGCGGTTCGCCCATGCCCATGAAGACAATGTTTGACAAGGTGCGGCCTTCAGTGTCGGCCGGCCACTCCCCGAGTGCGTCTCGCGCGATTAGAACCTGTGCGACAATTTCCTGGGCGGTGAGATTGCGCACGAGGCGCTGGGTTCCGGTATGGCAGAATGTGCAATTCAATGTGCAACCGACCTGACTCGACACACACAGCGCGCCGGCCTTGCCAACGCCGGGGATAAAGACGCTCTCACCCTCAATATTCGGACCAAAACGGACAAGCCATTTCTGGGTCCCATCCACGGACAGTTTATGTTCGGCAATCTCTGGCCGATTGAGGGAATGACACGCAGACAGATCGGCCCGCATCGCCTTGGCGATATTCGTCATATCATCGAAAGACTGCACGCCGGCATGGTGGATCCATCTCCGAAGCTGGCTTGCACGCATCTTGGCTGGCTTTTCGGCAAGGCCGAGCGCCTCCAGCGCAGCGCGCAAACGCGGCATGGACAGGCCCGCAAGCGAACCGGTGCCAGCCGAAACAGACGTCCTAAGATCAAGTGTCGTTGTCATCGCCCGGGCCATACCACGGGGCCGTAGCAGATGCGAGATGCTCTTATGCTATCGGCAGGATGCAGATGCACGGTCAATCGCGGCCGAAGATCCGGCCAATGAAAAATGATAGGCCACTTGCGTATCGCGTTTTGAAACCGCCTCAATCCGTAGTTCAGCGCCGCGCTTTAACGCCCGAACCAGTTGCGGGTCATCTTCGTCGGCAGCAAAGGCCTCGTTTCCAGCGGCAAACAAGGTCCAGCCTGATCGGCCAATACGGGCCGACGGTGGCAAGTCAGCGCGGAGTTCATACCCAACTTTCAAGCTTGGCTGGGAGCGGGCGCGACCGGATTTCCAGCTTGTGACGTAAAACCAAACGTCACCATGGTCTGCCGCTGCCGGGGCCCGATCAGTTGCCTCGGTCGCTGCGTAGCAAACCTGCTCGCCATCAACCTGGGATGTAAAAACGGTCCAGTCCTTAAAGCGGGCAATAGCGGTCGGATTGGCAAACGCCTCCGCTCCGAGGCCTACAGAGGCCAGCACGACAAAAAATATCCGTCGGAGCGAGAAAGCACGGGTCATCATGACGATTGTTCCAAAGCTGATTTCAGACGGCTTTCCTTATCCTATAACCCATGAACAGAAGAAAACGAAAGCAAGTTACCCCGGCGTCGTGCTAATTCGTCGCGTCGAACTTTTGGCTGCCTCTGGTTGCCGACCCACACCATGCCGTTATAACTCGCGATAACCGCTAATCTGGGGACCCATTCCAAGTGAATGATGTATCGCGTTCAAATGGTGCCATGCGTGACCCGCGCTTTTTTGCCAACTGCTTAAAACGCATCGCGCAAGACAAAAGCCGCGACGATTTCCGCGTGCTGTTTGAATATTATGCCCCCAGGCTGAAATCCTTCCTCATAGGCAAGGGCGCGGATGCAGCCGCGGCCGAAGAGCTCACCCAGGATGTTATGGCGACTGTTTGGGCCAAAGCCGGTCAATTTGACCCAAGCCAAGCATCTGTATCAACTTGGGTTTTTCGGATTGCCCGCAATCGCCAGATTGATGCGCTGCGCCGTGCAAATCGACCAGATCTCGACCCGAATGATCCGATTTTCCGCCCCGCCGACCCGGATCATCCAGATACGATGGTCATACGCGCGGAAGCTGAAGCCCAAATTCGCATCGAAATCGCCAAATTGCCGGCCGAACAAAAAGAGCTTCTGCGTGCGAGCTTCTATGATGGGCTCCCCCATGCAGAGATAGCCCGCACATTCTCCCTCCCCCTCGGCACGGTAAAATCGCGGATCCGGTTGGCCTTTAACAAACTGCGCAACAGCCTTGAGGATTTGAATAGCAGCTAATCGAGGAGTCATACCTTTTTGCTTGATCTTTTATTCAATCGATCAATATCACTTTCACGAAACACAACACGATTTAGAGTTTTAAATGACACGTGAAACCAACGTTGAATTCAGCGAGCTGTATAGCGCGTACGCATCGGGATCACTTGATGCAGGATTTACGCTATTGGTGGAAACCCAAGCAGCGCTCCGGCAGGATATCGCCGTAGAAGTGCTGTTGAGCGAAGCGATCGCCGGTGCCTTTCTGGAAGAACAAGAACCAACTGAGCTTGCATCCTGCAGTCTGGACAAGACATTCGCCCTGATCGACCGGGCGGAGACGCCGCTCCAGGCTCATCGCGCTGCTGCTGCAGCGGGAACAAAAATGCTGAACGAGATATCGGTTCTGCCATCTCCCCTCCTCGACCATGCCGTCGATGCGATCGCGGTTAACGGCTGGAAGTCTGCATCGGCCGGTGTGCAATGCCTGACAATGGATTTGGGAACAAAGACGGAAGTTGAGCTTTATCGCATAGAGCCAAACCAGGCGGTTCCTCGGCACAGTCACGCAGGAAGTGAATTTACCCTCGTTGTTGCTGGTGGTTTTACCGATGAAACGGGATCTTTCGGTCCCGGTGACCTTTCAGTGAAAGGCCCTAAGGACACCCACCAGCCCGTCGCCGATGCGGGAGAGGTTTGCTACGCCCTCGCCGTTCGGGATGGGGACTTGAAGCTTACGGGCGTAATGGGTGTGTTCCAG
>JBCBAO010000178.1:0-5642 GCA_038532405.1 Pseudomonadota bacterium
CTTCGATGTCCACGCCCTGCGCGGCGATGATGTTGTCGAAGGTTTCAACCTCGGCACTCGGGATTTGGGTAAAGAAAAGGGAGGGCAGGTTGGCCGTCGCCGTCTCGTTGACCTGTCGCAGGAGATTTGCCTGGACCGATGCAACAAAGACCAGCAAGGCGAGCCCAAGGCCAAGGGCCGGGGCAATGGTTGGTGCCAGGGACCCGGGCCCGCCGAGATTGGCAAGGGTCAGTCGCCGAAACCCCGTCATGTTTCCAACCGCGCGACGTGCTCCGAGCCGTATCAGTTGGGCAAGGCCGATCAGGATCGCCCAGGCAAGGCCAGCTCCGATCAGAAGGCCTATCGTCACCACGGGCGTTTGACTGGTGGCAACGGCGATGGTGACCAGCAGCGCAGCGGCAATGCCTGACGCGATGCGCTCCGGCCATGGGGTGGGTGTGCGGTCATCGGCCCCAAGAGAGCGGAAGAGGGCCGCCGGCGGGGTTGCCCGCGCCCGGCCGAGGGGCGGAAGGGCAAAAATTGCAGCCGATAAAAGGCCAAGCACCACGGCGCGCAGGAGTGGAGCGGGATAAATCTGGAGGACATTCGGTAAGGGGATGCGATCTCCTGCAACCGCTGCGATCAGATAGGGCGTCGCGGCCCCGAGGGCCAAGCCTGCCAAAGCGCCGACAAGGGCCAAGGCCCCGAGCTGAATGAGGTAGGCGGCCCGAAGGGTGCTCGCCTCAGCCCCCAGGGCTTTGAAAGCGGCGATTGAGGGGATCCGCGTTTCCAGGAAAGCTGCACTTGCCTGGGCAATTCCAACGCCGCCGGCGACCAATGCGGCAATGCCGATGACCGACAGGAAAGAATTGAGCATTGCGAGCAGGTCTTGCAGTCCGTCCACGGCGTCTTCCGGCCCGCGATAGCGCAGGCCACTTGCGCCGAATGCGGCCTCTGCGGCTTCGGGCAGGCGATCTGCGTCGACGTCCTCGTTCAGGACCATGCGGTAGGATGCGCGGAACAATTGTCCATTGGTGAGCCGGCCGGCTTCCTCAAGCGCGGCAAGGCGGATCGTTGCTGCCGGACCGAAGGTGCCGGGTGTGCCAATGCCATCCGCCTCGCCATCGAGTTGGGCACGGATAATGGCCTGAATACTGCCAAGCTGGATCTTGTCGCCAATCTTCAAATCAAAGTCTTCCAGAAGCGATGGCGTGGCGGCAATGCCCCAAAGACCCTCATTAAAAATGAGGGCCTCATTGAGGGTGTCCGCGCCCCCGCTCAAAATGGGTGCGCCGATCAGGGGGTGGCGTGTATCAACGGCGCGCAAGTCGACCTGTTTACGGATCTCGTTTGCATCTCCCATCACGTTCAGCGTGATGTTTTCGGAGACCTCGCCGCGGGCCTGCATCCAGTCGAGCTCCGTCGGGTCTGCCCGGCGCTGAGCCGCAGTGAACAGGGCATCTCCGCCCAGCAGGGTGCGCGCCTCCGCAGCGAGACCCCGGCTAAACCCCGACGTAACCGACCCAGCGGCCGCAATCGCAAAAACGCCGAGGGCGATGCAGGCAAGATAAACCCAGAACCCGGAGAGGCCGCCGGCAAGCTCCCGAGCGGCAATGCGGAGCGGAAGGCGGCTCATGAAAGCCTACCATCGCGCATTTCCATCGTTCGATCCGCGCGGGCGGCGAGTTTTGCGTCATGGGTCACGAGGATAAGGGTGGCCCCGCGATCGCTTGCAATCTGGAAAAGAAGGTCGGCGACGCCTGCGCCGGTGGAGGTATCGAGATTGCCGGTCGGTTCATCGGCAAATACCAGCTCTGGATCCGATGCAAGCGCGCGCGCCACTGCAACGCGCTGTCGCTCCCCACCGGACAATTGGCCGGGATAATGGGTCAGCCGGTCTGCAAGATTGACCGCTTCCAAGGCCTCGTATGCCCTTTGTTCAGCCGCTTCAATGCCAGCAATTTCCAAGGCCGCGCGAACATTATCGAGTGCCGTCATGGTGGGCAGGAGATGGAAACTTTGGAAGACAAGGCTCACGCGCCCCCTCCGGAGGCGGGCAAGGTCATTTTCACTCTTGCCGGCAAGGTCTGTCCCGAGCAATGCGACATGGCCGGAGGTTGCTTGTTCCAGGCCTGCACCTACGGAGATCAGTGAGGACTTTCCGGACCCCGATGGCCCGACGATGGCCACGGATTCCCCCGCTGCGCAGTCGAAGTCGACCCCGCGCAAAATATTTACCGGGCCGGAGCTCGCCGCCAGGGTGAGCGTGACATTTGAAAGGTTGAGGGGACTTGGCACGAGGGGGATCGCTTATGAAAAAGGTGAATTGCCGGGAGATGACAGTCATCCTATCACCTATTGAAAAACGAGATGAGGACAAGGATGGGCTGGCAAAAACTTGTTATGATAGCAGCTATTTTAACCGGATGCGGCACGCCTGAAACCGATACAGCTCCTGTTGACACGGGATCGGCAGCCCTTCCACAGCCGGCCGTTAATGCTGAACGTTCCAACCCGCCAATTGATCAAGCGGGCGAGACCGGTGCGATCATCGTCATGCTCGGAGACAGCTTGACGGCAGGGTTTGGCCTACCATCAGACCAGGCCTTGCCGGACCAGATTGGAGACCGGCTGGAGGCCAGCGGATTTAAGGTTCAAATGGTCAATTCCGGTGTTTCTGGCGATACGACGGCTGGAGGGTTGGCCCGCTATGATTTCAGCGTCGCGTTTCACCAGCCGGACCTTCTGATCCTAGCGCTCGGCGCAAACGATTATTTGGGCGGGCTTGCACCGGCGGATGCGGAGGCAAACCTTGCCGCCATTATCGAGCGGGCCCAGGGCGATGGTGTGCCCGTTGTGCTTACGAGCGTTGAGGCGCGGTCTACAGGTATCGATGATCCCCGTGCCCTTGCTTTTGGCGAAATTTATCCACGGCTCGCCGATACATATGACATTCCGCATTTCCAGGGCCTGCTCTCCAGCGTCCGGGCCGATCCAAGCCTTCTCCTCGACGATGGCCTACACCCGACGGCGAAGGGTTTGGGACTAATTGCCGATCAGCTCGCCCCTTTTGTTGCGGCCTATATCCCAGAGCCATGACCGGGCGTTGCAGGGAGCCTAAAGAACATCAGGATCGTCACCTTGCGGGGTGAGCCCTGCGAAATCGAAAACCCGCGGATCCTGAAGATGGGACGGCCGAACATTGGCAAGCGCCCGGGCGATTGAGGCTTTTGTGCCCGGCATTTCGGCATCCCATTTTTCCAGCCGCTCGCCCATAATCTTACGCTGTAGGCCGTCCTGCGACCCGCAGAGATTACAGGGGATAATGGGGCAGTGGAGGGCGGCCGCGTAGCGCGCAAGATCGCTTTCATGGCTTTGGATGAGGGGGCGCAGAACCGTGATGTCGCCGGCATCATTCAGCAGTTTGGCAGGCATCGCCGCCAGCCTGCCACCATGGGCGATGTTCATCATGAAGGTTGCCAGGGCATCGTCGCGGTGGTGGCCAAGGACAATAGCTGAGCAGCCCTCTTCGCGGGCAACCCGGTAGAGGATACCCCGGCGCAGGCGGGAACACATGGCGCAATAGGTTTTCCCTTCCGCCACCTTGTCGGTGACAATGGTATAGGTGTCCTCAATTTCGATCCGGTAGGGCACGCCGAGGGTCTCGAACCAGTTGGGAAGTATATCGGCTGGGAAACCCGGCTGTTTCTGATCGAGATTGCAGGCGAGCAGGTCCACCGGCAAATCGCCGTGGGCTTTCAGGTCTAGGAGAATGGCAAGCAGGGCGTGGCTATCCTTGCCGCCCGAGAGGCAAACGAGCCAGCGCGGTTTTTTCCCCTCTTTTGGAACCATGCCAAAGGCTTCGATCATGTCCCCGGCTTCGCGTTTCAAGCGCTTCCGCAGTCTGTTAAAACTGGTCGATGCCGGTGCCCGGTTAAAGAGGGCACGGGCCATGGCGCGGTAATCTGTGGCGTGTGTTTCCATGGGTGCGAGGAAATGCCCGTCCCTTGCGGTAAACTCAAGACAGATCTGCTGCCAATGCCTCAATCGCGCAGCTGATAGGTCAGTCTATCCGGTCTTCTCTAGGTTCCGCGCGGCTTCAGCCCGGCTTTTTCATATATCGCATCAATTGCTACCATATTCGCTACACCATCGCTCGGTGTTAAGATTGGGGGCGCACCTTGGGTGATGCAATCCAGGAAGTGGCCAAGCTGATAATCATAAGTAGTTGGGCCGCCTTCAGGCGCATCGGCAACCACGATCGGATCGCCTGCGCCATGGATTTCGGTCCGGTAGCCCCGGTGGGGAGCGATGGGATTTTGCATGATCAGGCTCGCATCGCTGCCTTCAACCTTCAAACCGGCGGCCCGTTCAGCACCCCTTGCCATGGACGTTCGAATATGGGCGCGCACGCCGCCATCAAAGATAAGCTCGGCTTCCATCGTCAGATCAATTTGATCGCGCCCCGTTTGCGCAGAAGCTGAGACAATCTCGGCCTCGCCGTCCAGGAGTGTGCGCGCCCAGTGCACCGGATAGCATCCAAGGTCCATAAGTGCGCCGCCGCCCAGTTCGAAGAGATGCCGGAGTTCTGTCTCGCTGTCCGGCACTTCGACGGAGAAATGGGCTTTAAGCGTGCGCAAACGTCCAAGATCCCCCCCGCAAACGATATCTTTCATCTGTTGAAAGGCGGGGTGGAAGCGGTAGTGAAAGGCTTCCATCAACACTGTGCCTGTTTCGTCCGCCACGTCTGCCATTCGCTGGGCAGCGGCCGCATTCAGGGCGATCGGTTTTTCGCAAAGTACGGGTTTGCCTGCTTTTAAAGCCAAAATTGTCAGGTCTTCATGCCTGTGCGGTGGCAGGGCATTGTAGATCATGTCGACATCGTTTCGTTCGATGAGGCGACCATAGTCGGTTTCGACCCCGCGAATGCTGTGGGTTTCTGCAAATTTGGAGGCGCGGACCAGGTCGCGGGCGGCGATGGCTGTTATTTCGATATCATTTCGTGCGCGCACCGGTGCGATCAGAGATGTGGGCGTAATCTTTGCTGCGCCGAGGCACCCAATTCTAACCATTTTGAATTTATCCCCATGAAACCAATGCATCTTGGCGATCCCTCATGACCTGCCAAGCCAATTGGTTAACAAAAGTACCGGTTTTGGTAACCCGGCCTTTACGCGGATTAACCAGATTTCGCTAAAAATGAACGGATCGGCGCGATCTGGTAACCTCTCGGCAAGACCTCATCGCGCATTGTCTGCCCTTCAGCGCGGGCAATAAGCAAATGCGTACCGGAGGGAGTTCTCGAGTTTATGCTTAAAGATCTTATCAAACATGTCGGATCCGAAACCGGTTTGACGCAGGCCAAAACCCGCGCTGCACTTGGAGTTGTCTTTAATGCCGCCGAGCGCCAGGGCTCGCCCTTTGCGGCAGCCTTGTTTCAGCGCCTGCCAGGCGCGCGCACCCTTTCTGCGAAAACCGGCGTTTCCCATGGAGCCGCCACCGGGGAGATTGCACGCCTGATTGAGCAGACGCCAGGCGGACGCCGCCACGTCGTCGCTGAGATGTTCCGCACCCTGCATAGTTTAGGATTGGGGCATCAAGAGATGTGGGCGTAATCTTTGCTGCGCCGAGGCACCCAATTCTAACCATTTTGAATTTATCCC
>JBCBAO010000179.1:0-5628 GCA_038532405.1 Pseudomonadota bacterium
CCCATGATTACCCGCACGGTTTCATGGTCGAAGGTAAACACCGGCAGCACAAATACGCCCGGCCTCAAGGCTTTTGCACCGACGCTTGGCGATGCGTTTAGCGAGCTTGATGCTGAAATTGTGCTCCAGCCTGCTAAGCCGTTCGACCTCGTCGCAAAGACAGGTGAGGTCGAGACGATAGAGACCGGACCAATTTTACGGGCAACTGCCCGTCCCGATGCACCGATTCAAGTGGTTATGAGTGGTCACTACGACACTGTTTTTCCCGTAGATGGCGGCTTTGATGACATCGTGGATCTCGGTGATGGCAGGCTTAATGGACCAGGCTTGGCGGATATGAAGGGCGGCTTGTGCCTCATGCTAGAGGCCCTCAAAACCTTCGAGCGTGGCCCAAATAAGGATGTGCTTGGGTATCAGATCGTTATCACACCCGATGAAGAGATCGGAAACTTTGCAAGTGCCGATGCCCTTACTGAAGCAGCGCAGTCGGGTGCCCTGATCGGTATGACCTATGAACCTTGCATGGAAACGGGTGCCATGTCCGGGGGACGCAAAGGGTCAGCCGTTTTTGATCTTGTTTTGAGAGGGCGGGCTGCCCATGCCGGACGGGCCCATGCCGAAGGGCGCAGCGCTATTGCGGCAGCGGCAGCCTTCGTTGCCTCCCTTGAACAACTGAACGGTCAATGTGAAGGCGTCACTTTCAATACGGGTAAAATAGAGGGGGGGAGCGCTGTAAATATTGTTCCTGATCTCGCCATCGTTCGCTTTGGAGCCCGTGCGCCAGATGCTGAGGCCGCCGCATGGGCGACAGCTGCTGTAGACAAACTCGTCGCAGCGGCTATGGCACAGGACGGTATTTCGGCCCACCTACACGGTGGCTTTTACCGGCCGCCTAAGCCGCGAAACGCTGCTCAGCAAGCGCTCTTCGATGCCGTTAAAGGGACGGGCGAAGCCATCGGCCTTAATCTAGAATTCGTTGATACCGGCGGTGTATGCGAGGGAAACAATATCTTCGCAGCAGGCGTGCCCAATGTGGATACTCTGGGTGTTTTAGGTGGGCGCATCCATTCCTCAGAAGAATTCGTTGATACAACGAGTTTTGCCAAACGAGGCGCATTGTCCGCGCTGTTGTTAAACAGGCTTGCGGATGGGCGAATAGATGCCAAAAAAATTAAGGCCTTGATGCCATGATCCGCTATGTCATGCGGCCATCACGGTTGGATGATTTTGATGACCTGATGGATCTTGCCGAGCGGTCTGGCCCTGGTTTCACAAGCTTGCCCGTGGATGAGCCACGACTTCTTGAGCGGCTTGAAAAGTCAGACAGGGCATTTTCAGGTCGGTTGGACCAGCCCCAATACGGTAAATATCTCATGATGATGGAGGCGGTAGAGACCGGTGAAATCGTCGGATGCTCTGCGGTGAAGGCAGGCACCGGTATCAACGAGCCTTTCTTCAACTATCGAATTATCACCCTTGCACAAGCCAGTCATGCTGCGGACAAACGCTTTGATATGGACGCCCTTGTCCTAACCAATGAATTCGTCGGGTATACCGAGGTCGGTACTCTTTTTATCAAAGCCGATCACAGGGGAGGCGGTGCCGGCCGCCTTGCGGCCCAATCCAGATATTTGCTTATGGCAGCAGATGAGGCCCTGTTTGGGGAGAAGGTGCTTGCTGAATTGCGCGGCGTTGTCGACGAGCGCGGCGAAACGCCATTCTGGGACTGCCTGGGCCAGTACTTCTTTCAGATGAGCTTTCAGGAGGCCGATTATCTAAGCGCTGTGTCCGACAATCAGTTTATTTTGGACCTGATGCCGAAATATCCAATTTATATCGATTTGTTGCCTCCGGATGCTCGTGAAGTCATCGGTCGTTGCCATAGCCAGGGTGTTGGAGCCATGAAGCTCCTGGAATGGGAAGGGTTTCGGTTCGAGCGAACGGTCGATATTTTTGATGGTGGGCCTATGATGGCAACAGAGCGGCGACATATCCGAACGATCCGCGAAAGCCGCCTTGTCGAAGTGGTTGTTGGCACGCCTACAGAAAACCTCTCAGGGTTGATTTCAAATGATAAAATTGGCGGTTTTCGCTGCACGCTCCTAACAGGAGACTGGGATCAGAGTGGCAGATTGGTTTTGCCGCAAACTGTAATGGACGTGCTTCAACTCTCGTCCGGTGATGCCGCGCGGATATGGATACGAGACGTATGAATACGGATGTCTGGCTTGGTACCGAATGGATTGCTGGCGACGGCAGCGCCTTTGACAATACGTGTCCAGCCACGGGTGAAACCGTATGGACCGGATGTGCGGCGAGCCTGGCGCAGGTTGCCACTGCGGTGGAGGTGGCAAAGCGAGCATTTGCTGATTGGAGCATTCGTCCGCAGGCAGAACGAACTGCTGTGCTTGAAGCTTATGCGGAGGCTCTGAAACAGCGTATCGATGAGATTGCCGTCGCAATCAGTCGGGATATGGGCAAAGTCACTTGGGAGGCGCGGGGCGAAGCAGCCGCAATGGTCGGCAAGATTGCAATCTCCATCAATGCCCAGCTTGAGCGTGCCGGAGATCGAACCCAAGAGGCAGGGTTCGGAACCCTGGCACTTACCCATAGACCCCATGGCGTTATGGCCGTTTTCGGGCCGTTCAATTTTCCAGGCCATCTGCCGAACGGTCACATCGTTCCGGCGCTGCTGGCGGGGAACACCTGCGTCTTCAAGCCATCTGAACTCGCTCCCAGTGTTACCAAAATAATGGTTGATGCCTTTCTGGAAGCGGGGCTGCCAGAGGGCTGTCTTTGCGTTGTACAGGGAGGGCGAGATACGGGGAGCGCTCTTTTAGCGGCTGATATAGACGGTCTCCTATTTACTGGATCGGCCCAAACCGGCACTTTTTTTCACAAGTATTTTGGTGGCCGGCCCGATGTAATTCTCGCTCTGGAAATGGGTGGAAACAATCCGCTGATTATTTGGGATACGAACGATATCGATGCGGCGGCTGATATTGCTGCGCAATCGGCGTTTTTGACCACAGGGCAAAGGTGCTCTTGCGCGCGCCGGCTCATCGTACCGGACGGAGATATTGGCGATATGCTCATCGAGGCCGTGGTTGAAAGAGCGCGTGGTCTGCGGATTGGTGCATGGAATGAGGATGATGTTTTCATGGGGCCGCTTGTGTCCGAAGATGCCGCTCAGAAAGCGGTCGAGTTTCAGATGGGTCTGTCCAAAGCAGGCGGTAAACCCTTGCGGCGACTCAAGCGACTGGACCGGGGTTGGGGGTTCGTCAGCGCTGGTGTGATAGATATGACGGCTGCTCGGAATGTTCCCGATGAGGAATTGTTTGGGCCGCTCTTGCAAGTGTATCGCGTGCCCAATTTCGAGACCGCACTAAAAACCGCAAACGCCACGCGGTATGGCCTTGCAGGTGGACTGATCTCCGACCGTGATGATTTGTGGCAAACCGCCCGCCTTCGGATGCGGGTTGGGATCCTGAATCGCAATCGGCCGACCGCAGGGGCGAGTGGAGCCATGCCATTCGGTGGGCCTGGGCTCTCCGGAAATTTCCGTCCTGGTGCTTATTACGCGGCTGACTATTGCGCTTGGCCGCAGGCAAGCCAGATTGCGGAGAAAGCTGAAAGGCTTTCGGCGCAAGGGTTCCCGAAATGAAAACCCATGAGGTGAATTTTGATGGTCTGATTGGGCCAAGCCATAATTACGGCGGATTGTCCGATGGAAACCTTGCAAGCGGACGCAATGCCGGTGATGTGTCCCGTCCGAAGGAAGCCGCTTTGCAAGGCCTTGAAAAGATGCGCCTTTTGGTTCGGTCAGGTCTCAAGCAGGCCGTGTTTCCGCCGTTGGACCGCCCATCTATGCCACTGCTATCAGCCGCTGGATTCGGACCGGACTGTAGCGATACGATTGTTCGTGCAGCCGAGCAGGGGCCTGCGGTGCTCAAAGCAGCATGGTCAGCAAGTTCCATGTGGGCGGCCAATGCTGCGACCGTTTCACCCTCGGCAGATACGTTAGATGGTCGTCTACATTTGAGCGCGTCGAACCTTTCTACAATGTTGCATCGGTCGATTGAGCATGGCGAAACAGCGGCCCTGCTTAGGGAAATATTTAAAGATACCGATCGCTTTTGCGTGCACGATGCCCTGCCAACGCATTCTAGTTTTGCAGATGAAGGTGCAGCCAACCATGTTCGGCTTTGTCAGGCCCATGGCGCAGAGGGCGTTGAGCTGTTTGTATACGGTCGAAATACCGAGGCGACTGAAACGAATTATCCAGCGCGCCAGACCTTACTTGCGAGTAAAAGTTTAGCTAGACGCCATAACCTTTCTTCGAAGCGGACCGTTTTCGCCAAGCAATCTAAGGACGCCATTGACGCTGGCGCGTTCCATAATGATGTGGTTTGCGTCGGTGCATTGGACACAATATTTTTTCACGAATATGCTTTTGAGGATATCGAAGGAACTTTGAATGCCCTTCGCATAGCCAGTGAGGGGCTATTCGACTTAAAGCCAGTTATGGTGCCGGATTGTGAGGTTCCACTTGCGGATGCGGTCACGTCTTATCTGTTCAACTCCCAACTCCTGAAATGGCCGGGAGAAGATCGGTTGGTTCTGTTGGCTCCAACCGAGACGCGGGATACGCCGTCTACGGCCGCTTATTGCGCGCAGTTGGTGGCAGGCAATGGCCCCATCGGCCGGGTGCAATATGTCGATGTTCGCCAGTCCATGCGCAATGGCGGAGGGCCGGCCTGTTTGCGGCTTCGGGTTGTTATGACTGAGGATGAGATCGCCGCCGCCCATAACGGTGTCTTTCTTGACGATGATAAAATAGATGACCTTTGTGAGGCCGTCAGAGCAACGTATCGCGATACCTTGTCGCCAGCCGATTTAGCGGATCCGGAATTCGCTGCGGATTGCCGTACTGCCAGATCGCGGATATTAGAAGTCCTGGATTTGGATGGCCTTTAAGTAAGAGCGCTCGCTAGACGCCCCCCGTTTTCGAAATAAGCTTGCGTTCCCTCGCGCAGGACATCATCCCCAGGCAGCGTTTCGCCTGGCCTGTGTTTCAGGCGGCCCATCATTTGTTCATAGAGTGGAGCGAAATCGGTATCGACTGTGGCTTGGAACAAATCGCGATAACTATCGATTACGAAATATGTTTGTTGGAAATCATCAATCCTGTAGTCCGTCGTCATCACCCGCTCCAGATCAAACATAATCTGATTGGGGGAGGGAGCTTCAAGTGCGAAAATACTCTCGGTTCGCGAGGACACAATTCCGGCACCGTAGATTCGCAAGCCGTTCTCCGTCCGTAGCAAGCCGAACTCGACTGTGTACCAATAGAGCGCTGCCAGGTTTTTCAGACAGTTCCATCTCAGGGAACGCAATCCACCTTTTCCATAAGCCTCCATATAATCTGCAAATATGGGATCTGTGAGCATTGGCACATGTCCAAAAACGTCATGGAAGACGTCTGGCTCTTGCAGATAGTCAAGTTCTTCGCGCTTGCGGATAAAGTTACCTGCGGGGAAGCGGCGGTTCGCGAGGTGGTCGAAGAATACAGCGTCTGGTACCAGGCCCGGCACTGCAACAACACGCCAGCCCGTAAGGGCTTCAAGT
>JBCBAO010000180.1:0-5585 GCA_038532405.1 Pseudomonadota bacterium
CCTCGAATTCGCTCCATAGGGGACTTCTCGCTTGAGCGTATCAAAGCCGGATAGCTCGGCGATCGTACCATTGCGGAGGCCTTCCTCCGCCAATTTGTTAGGATTGCCAGTATTGATCGCGACCAGGCCACCATCCGCCTCTACCAGTTCCAGCGTCATTGGCAGCTTTCGCTTCGGATTGGTCGAGGTCGACAGCCAGACGGGCAGGCCAGCCGTTTTCAACCCCATCATCGATCCGGGGTTGGGGCAATGGACCGTCGTAACAGACCCGTCAGTGAGTTCCACGTCTGCCAGAAAGCGTTTGTAGCGCTTGATGAGAATACCGGGAACAAGGGAAGGAAGTTGCATGGCCTAGGCAAGTCACGTCTTTTTGGGCATTCTGGAAAAAAGGACGTGGCACAACTGGGATGGCCCGCACAAGGGAAGAGACTCGCTATGGATGGATCGGCAGGTATTTTTTCACGGTTTGAGGCACGCCGTGTGTCTCCAAATATTGGTGCCGAACTCATTGGCGCTGACCTAAGAGAGGTGGATGACACGCTTATCGCAGAGGTCCGTGCCGCCCTTCTGACCTACAAGGTGGTTTTCTTTCGCGATCAGGACATCACGCGGGCGCAACACATCGCTTTTGCAGAAGCGTTCGGGGATCTGGAGGTTCACCCGGCAACACCAAAAGATCAGCCGGACCCGGAGGTTCTGCGCATTGCCCACGGCCCGGGAAGTCGTGGGAAGGAAAACAATTGGCATTCCGATGTAACCTGGCGCGCCGAGCCGTCCCTTGGGTCAATCCTCCGCGCGATAGAATTGCCCGACATTGGCGGCGATACGCTGTTTTCCAACATGAATTTGGCCTATGAAAACCTGACAGACGATTTGAAGGAACGCTTATGCAGTTTGACGGCGGTCCACGATATCGCCCGGGTCTTTGCCCGTCGCCTGAAAAAGGATGCGAGCAGCCTGCACGAGACCTTCCCGCCGCAGGAGCATCCGGTCATCCGTACGCACCCCGAAACTGGTGAGCGTATCCTCTATGTGAATGTTGCGTTCACGGATTACATCGTTGGTATGGACCGTGGTGAAAGTGATGCTTTGCTGGCCGAGCTATACCGGACGGCGTGGCTGCCCGAATACCAGTGCCGGTTTCGCTGGGCACCTGGCTCGCTTGCCTTCTGGGACAATCGATCCTGCCAACACTATGCTGCGAGCGACTATTTTCCTGCGGTGCGGGTCATGGAGCGCGTGACGATTGCGGGAGATCGTCCGTATTTCGACGCGGAAGCCTGATCTTCACAATCCCGTTCCTTGTGAATAATGAGGGTTTTTTGCAGGCTGCGGCACGTTTAGCTTGCTTGCAGACATAAGATCTGAATGGGCAGGATTTGATAGAATGAAAAACCACCATATGCGGAATGCGCTAAGCGCAGTTGCCTTGGGAGCGGTGTTGGCTGCCTGTTCCAGTTTTGAAGCCGAACAGGTCAATGGCGTTCAGTCCGTTGAGCCAGTCCCGGCAGCACTTGCCGCCGGCGAAGCCGTGATGGCGGCCCACAGTTCGGTTTTCTCGGATGAAGAAATCGCAGCACTGGAGGCTCGGATGGCTGATTATGTTGCCGATGGCCATGTGCGGGGTATTGCCACTCGGCTTGTCCACCAAGGTCAGATTGTCAGCGATATGCATACCGGCATTATCAAACTGGAAACCCAGACGCCGATTGCCGACGACACGCTCTATCGCATCTATTCCATGACCAAGCCCATCACCGGTGTCGCTATGATGATGCTTTGGGAGGAAGGCAAGTTTTCCCTGGATGATCCAATTACCAAATTCGTTCCAGAGTTTGAAAATCTGCGGGTACTCGATGGAGAGAATCCAGACGGATCTCCAAAACTGGTTGATGCCAAACGTCCGCCAACCATACGCGAGATCATGAGCCATACTGCGGGCTTTGCCTATGGTCTATCAGGAGATGATCCGGCAAATACGGCATTCCGGGATCAGGAAATTCTGCGTGCGCCTGATCTGGAGACCTTTATCGCCAAAACTGCAGAAGTCCCGCTTCTGTTTCAGCCCGGTGAGCAATGGGTTTACAGCGCGTCTGTGGACATACAGGGATATGTTGTTCAACAGATCTCAGGCATGAGTTTCGGCGAGTTTCTTGATCGCCGAATATTCACACCGCTCGGCATGGACGATACGGCGTTTGTCGTGGGTGAAGAGGACTATGCGCGGTTCAGCGAAGTTTACGCCCCACACCCTGAAACCGGTGAACTGGTTCCCGTGCCTTATGATTGGGTGCAATTTACGCCCGAGACAGCAAGCTTTGAGTCCGGCGGTGGCGGCCTTGTGTCCAGCATGGATGACTATACCCGCTTCTGCCAGATGCTCGCCAATGGCGGCGCACTTGACCATGCCCGATTGATCAAGCCTGAGACCCTTGAACTGATGCGCACCGATGTGCTCGGCGATGCAATTGAATTGACGTATGGCGATGGGTCCGATGCGAGCGGCCATGGCTTTGGCCTGGATTTCGGTCTTATTCTCGATGGTGCGGCGGCCGAGGGCAATTATCCCGATGGGACTTATTATTGGGGCGGCGCTGCTGGTACTTGGTTCTGGATCGATCCGGTAAACGACCTCTTTTTCATTGGTATGGTGCAGGAGTTCGAAAGCCGCGGAGCAGATGATTTGCGCGCGGTGTCTGCCGAGCATGTCTATGCCGCACTTGCCGACGCGGCTGGCGAGTGATTTCCGGAAGCTGCCTATGCGGTACGGTGCGATACGAAGCTGATGGACCCATATCGCCGATTGTGCACTGCCACTGCGAAACCTGCCGAAAGACCCACGGATCAGCTTTTTCATCCGTTGCAACGGTTCCGAAAACCGGGTTTCGCTGGCTTTCGGGGCGAGAGGAGCGGCGCAGCTTTGAAAGCTCACCCGGTAAGCTGCGTTACTTTTGCGGGATATGTGGTTCGCATATCGTCGCCGAACGCCCCGAGGCGGATGTGATGCTTTTGCGGATTGGCTGTGTCGACGGCGATCCTGGGACGAGGCCCGCCGCCCATATTTGGCGGTCGGATGCAGCATGCTGGTTTGACCCAACGATAACTCTACCGGAATTGCCAAAGGGCGTATAAGACGCCCATATGACGATCTCTTCTCCAACTGCTGCCGTTTTGCTGATCGGTGATGAGCTTCTCTCGGGGCGAACGCGGGACATCAACCTCCAACAGATCGCAGCCTACCTCGCCCCACTCGGCATCCCTGTGAAAGAATGCCGAACCGTATCCGACCAGCAAGAAGACATTGTTGCAGCGGTCAATGCGCTGCGAACGCGCTACACCTATGTTTTCACAACAGGCGGTATCGGCCCGACGCATGATGACATTACCGCGGATGCGATTGCCGCGGCGTTTGATGTCGATATCTCGGAACATGAGGAAGCAATTGCCATTCTAACTGAGCGTTACGCTGCTGCTGAAATGGAATTTACTTCTGCGCGCCGCCGCATGGCCCGCATCCCCCATGGCGCTACATTGATCGACAATCCGGTGTCCGGCGCGCCAGGGTTTCAGACCGAGAACGTGTTCACGCTCGCCGGTGTGCCGACCATCGTCCAGGGTATGTTGCAGGATATTGGCCGTCGACTGGAGACCGGTGCCGTTGTCCACTCGGTGACCATTCGCGGTTCCGGGGGCATCGAAGGAGATATTGCTGAAGCGCTGGGCGCGCTATCGGCAGAGATGACCGATGTCTCCTTCGGGTCCTATCCATGGTTCTCCTCACTCCAGGATCGCGGTGTCAATCTGGTGGCGCGCAGCACAGACGAGGCCGCGCTTGTGAATGCCGCGGACAAACTGACCAACTTGTTTGCGGAGGTTGGGATTGTCGCCGAGCGCATGGACGGGACCACCAGATGAGCTTGGTTGATGTAGGTTCGCTGTTAAAAAGACCGCGAACGCTTTGGATCCTTGGCCTGACCTATCTTGGACTTACGATCTGTTTTGGCATTGTCATTACGATTTATGATTTGAGCATCATTGATGAAACGGCCGATCCTGAGGCCGTCAGGTCTTTGCTGGCCGCGATGACGGCCGAGCAGCGCAGGGCGCACTTTTGGATGACGCTGATCCTGGATATGCCATACCCCCTTGCCTATGGAGGCTTTTACGTGGGGCTTGCCCTGAGGTTCTTTGGGCGGTGGGGGCCCATGCTGGCGATACCGGCATGCCTTGCGATCCCGGCTGACCTTGTCGAAAACACAGTGCAACTTTTTGTCCTTGCCGGCATGGAGAACCTGCTTTGGATCAAATCGATTGCGACGCCGGTAAAGCTGATAGGTTTTGTTATTGCTTCGTTGATTGCACTTGCCGCGCTAGGGCTGGCACTTGTGCGTAAATTTAATTGAATTGGGAGGCTGTTATGAGCGAGGATTTGGTAAAGGTAGAAAAGAAAGACGCTGTGGCACTTGTCACGCTTAATCGTCCGGATGCACTCAATGCGCTAAGCCGGGCGCTGCGAGCAGAGATCTGCGGTATTTTCAAAACACTTGCTGATGACGATCAGATCCGCGCCGTTGTCTTGACCGGGGCAGGGCGTGCTTTCACGGCCGGGGTAGATTTGAAAGAAGCCGGCGAGACAGGATTTGCCCTCGGAGCAGATGGTAGCGACATCGATATGGCGAGAGCGCTCGGCAAGTATCCTTGGCCAATTATTGGCGCAATCAATGGGTTTGCAATTACCGGCGGTTTTGAATTGGCGCTGATGTGCGACGTGCTGTTGGCCTCTAGCGAAGCCAAATTTGCTGATACCCATGCACGTGTTGGGATCTTGCCGGGTTGGGGATTGTCCCAGCGTTTGTCCCGCCTGATCGGCGTAAGCCGTGCCAAGGAACTGTCTTTTACGGGCAATTTTCTCGATGCAGAAACGGCGGCACAATGGGGGCTTGTGAACCGGGTTTATGCCGCTGATGAGCTTGTGCCGGCGGCCATGAAACTTGCCGAGGACATGGCGTCCTGCGATCCGGCGCTTTTGCGGACCTACAAGTCGGTTATTGATGATGGCCTTGCGCTTCCATTCGGTGATGCGATGCGTATGGAGGTCGAACGCTCAAATGAATTTGCCGCTGGTGTCTCCGCTGAAAGTGTGGAGGCAGCAAGGAAGCAAGTCACGGCGCGCGGAAGAGGGCAAAAGGCCTAGGATATACGATCTCGCAGCTATCCGAGCGGGCAAACCGGCCTGTTCAAACGCGTGTACTCGCTCTCTGGGTCTGGGCGTTGGCCAACGTTTGATCAAACTCAGGCGATCGATCATTCGGTGACCATTCTGGTGTGCCAAACAGGCGCATCCAGACCTCTCGTATGGACTTGGAGTGGCGGAGGTCGGTGAACAGACCTGGCCACTCTGAGAACCAGACTGAGAGCGGGTTAACGCTGTCATAGTCGCGCTTCAATCCGTAGATTGGTGTTTCTTCCTCTCTTTGATGGGTGGCGAATAAACGGTCCCATATAATCAGTATACCGCCATAATTTTTATCGATGTATTTGTCATCGCAGCCATGGTGCACGCGGTGATTGGCCGGCGTATTGAT
>JBCBAO010000181.1:0-5584 GCA_038532405.1 Pseudomonadota bacterium
GAAGCCCTGCGCCGCAGCCGGTTAAGCCTGGAGGCTGCGGCCAAACGCGAAGCACGCGCCCGTTTGCCGGCCATCGATGTTGTCGGGATCGCAAGCTATGGCTCCCAGGACTTTGAAGGCAATTTCGACCTGGAAACCCGTGTCGGCGTGAATGTCACCGTGCCGATCTATTCTGGAAATGCATTGACGGCCCGGCGTCGGCGCGCCTCTGCTCAAGCGGCACGCGCCGGCGGTGAGCTCGATGCCGCCCGCCGGGAGCTTCGGGAAGCCATTGAGGTGACCTATCGCCGTGCTTTGCTTTTGGAGGCGCAAGCGTCGCGGCGAACGACCGTGCGCGATCTGAAAACGGATGAGTTTGAGGCTGCCCTCATCGAACACAGCCAAGGGCTCAGAACCTTGCCGCTGCTTGTCGACGTTCGGCTTGAACTGGAGGATGCAGCGCTCGCCGGCATCCGCGCAGAATATGATTTGAACCGAACAGAGCTGGAGCTTCTTGCCCTGACGGGACAATTGCTTGATGGCCAACGCGGTGTAGAGGGGTAGGGCTCTGCTGCCAAATCGGCCATCAACCCACGCATATAGACCGCAGCCGGACCCTGTTTTCCATGCTGCGGTCTATAGGCAAGATTAGGGAAGTTTTTCCAAAGGCAGCTTTGCGAAAAGCTGAGGCTTTTTACTTGGGTAGGTCCAGTTCTTAGCGGCTGCGTACGGCTTCAACTCTCACCGTTACGGAAATCTCATTGCTGACCCAGTCCCCTGCTGGATCACTTTCTTGCCCAAGGCCAAGGCGGGATCGCTCCAGCGTCGTTGCGCCTGTCATGGTTGCGCGGTCGCCGTCATAAATAATATTAAAGGTAAAGGGTACGACGGCGCTTGTGTTCTTCACCGTAACTTTCGCCTCGCCTTCCAGCTTACCATTTCTCTCTTCAAAATTATCAAGGTTGACCGTAGCTGAAGGAAAAGCGCCTATATTGAACCACTCCGGTGCTTTTAGCGTCTCTCCATGGCTCTTGTCCTCAATTGCGATGCGGCCTGTATCGACCTCAACCGATACTGACGAGGCGTCCAGCGCCTCCGGATACCAGGTGATGTCTGCGCGCCAATTGTCGAAGGTGCCATTGAAGGCCTGGCCGCTATAGGTGCCAGCAAAGCGAATATCAGACGCTCCATAGTCCACAGCCCAGTTGGCAGATGTGTTTGAAGGCGGGGATGTTTGGTCCGTCTGCACCGAAGCACAGGCGGTGACCGCAGCGCATGAGAGGGCGGCGAAAGATATCCGGCTCCATTTGCCGATGCCGATAGAGTTTGCGTATTGCATATGGGCTTCCCACCAAAAGTCGTTTGAGTTGTCACAAAAAAGGGGGCGGTTGCCCGCCCCCATCGTTTAGGCGTCGTAGTTAGCGCGCCTCGAGAAATTCAGCCTCGATGATGATTTCGACCTCATCTCCAATGTTTGGAAGCAGGGCAACCATGCCGAAGTCGGACCGTTTCAGGGTGCCCGTTGCGGAAAATCCGATAAGGTCCCGTGTCCCGTACCAGGGCGCATTTCCCGTCCCATTATAGGTTGCGTCGAGTTGGATTGATTTTGTAACACCCAGCAAGGTGAGGTCGCCGGTAATGATACCCGTGAACTCACCGGTCTGCTCCACCCCCGTTGATTGGAACGTAATCTCCGGAAACTCATCGCCGTTAAGCCATTTGTCGTCTGTTGCGAGCGTCGTGTTCCAATTCTCGTTGGTTGGGTGATTGGTCTCGATGGACATGGGGTTGACCGTGGCGGTGACCGACGAGGCCACAGGGTTTTCTGGGTCGAACGCAATGGTCGCATCAAAATCTGTGAAACGGGCTGTGTATTTGGACAGGCCATTGTGGCTGACGCGCCAGGTTAGGAAGGCGTGCGACTTTTCAAGTTCATATGTTCCGCTGTTAGCTTCTGTAAAGCTTTGCTCGCCTGCGGTTGCGCAGCCGACAATTAGGCAAGCCGCCAAGGCGCTGATGATTGATTTGGACATGGTCTCGGATCCTCTGATCTTGAGCGTTTAAGGTCTGAAAGTGAAACGTTGGGACTGCCTCTCCGGTTCAATTTTCTTCACAAATCCCGACCTACCTTTCGGCAATTTACCGGTTTCTTCCAGAGGTGTCTTGGGGAATGGGGCGCTTACACGGGGCAAGCCCCGTCGCCGCCGATTCGCGCGGTCAATTCGGCGCAGAGTGCCGCTGCCTCGGTTGTTCGGCCCGTGCGCCTGAGAAGGGAGGCGAGGGCGTGGCTTGCCTCCGGATTATAGGGCGCAGTGTCGAGAACCTCGCGGTACCAATCTTCTGCTTGAGTTGGTTTCTTAAGGGCCTCTAATTGCCGTCCGATCTCAATACCAAGGGCGATTTGCCAGGGCCCAATCCGGGAGCGGTCCTCCAGGTAGCGGGCATCCATCGCGTGGTAGGCACGTTCGAGTTTTTCAACGGCCAAGGCAAGCTCGCCCTCCATCATATCAAGCTCTGCGAGATTGAAGAGAACTGGCCAGGAGAGCGGATCTGCTTCCAGGGCCGCTGTGTATACCATGCGCGCATCGTCAATACGGTTTTGGGCCGCCAGGACGAATCCATGGGCTTTCAGCACATTTGCATCATTCGGTGCGATGCGTGCCGCGCGCTCGGCGATGTCTTCTGCCCGTTGCAGGGTGAGCCTTGCTTCTGCCGATCCGCCAACACCTGCATTGAGGGCATTTTGTAGGGTTATGTCTTCCGTAGGTGAGCTGTCTGACCAGCGCACGATGCGCTGGACCATGGCATTCGCCAGACCTGCTTGTGCCAGGGGCGCGTCCGGATTGTCCGCAAGGGCTTGCTCATAAAGAGCGATAGCCGCCTCATTGTCAGCGCGTGTGAACCGCATATAGAGGTCGTCAGCCCGGCTTGTCAGTTCAGAGTGCCCCTGATCAGCCTGCAGCTCCGCCGACGTGTTCGACAGCCCGGTTGAGCTAGTTGCGAAAACCGTTGCCACGCCGATTAGTACCGTTGCACTCAGGCCCGCAAGGACGAGGCGCGAGCGTCCTAGCAAGGGCTTTTTTACGGGATTGGATGGGGTTGCAGGGGTGACGGAAGCAATGAGGCTATAGCCACGCTTGGGTATTGTTTCGATATAGCTAGCCGACCCCGCCTGATCCCCAAGTGATTTGCGCAGCCTTGAAACCGTCTTTGCAAGCGTATCTTCACCCACGATAACGTTCGGCCATATCGCTTCGAAAATTTCGTCGCGGCTGAACACGTGCCCCGGCCGGCTCGCGAGCAAAACCATGAGATCCATGATTTTTGGATCGACGCGGTGGCTTTCCTCGTCCCGGCAAAACCGCAGCTTATCCGGCTCAATCACCCAATCACCCACAAGAAAACTGCTGGTTTTCAAAGCGCTTATTGTTGGGTTTGTCTGCGTCATGGGGTCGATTTAGTCGAAATTATGGATCGTCCAAGTCTTGTCAGGAATTCGTCAGGTGGAAAAGACCCGTATGTCATGGCTATGCACTGGGCATATTCGTTAGACGCGATCAGGTATCCAGTCACCAAAAGGAGATCGCCATGATCCGATACGTTGTGCAGTTCTTTACCCTGTTTACGATGCTCATATTTGCATCGTGTGCGTCTGGCCCGGGAGCCTCCACCCATGATCCTGAGGATTTGCGGGCCGACTTTCAATGTCTTTATGAAGGCCTTCAAAGCGGACATGTCGCCCTTTTTGCAAACCGGTCCAAGGATGAATATGACACGCTCTATACTGAAATGCTCGAAACCTTTGATACGCCCCTAACGGCGGCCGAAGCGTATCTGGAGTTCCAGAAATTTACGGCCTTTGGCAACGTTGCCCACGCCTCGGTGAACCAACCTGGCGATGCATTTGGAGCTTTCCAAAGACGCGGTGGTCGAAGCTTCCCGATTTTTCCACGGATTGTAGATGGCGTCGCCTATATCGCGGAAGACTATTCTGGTGTCCGAGGCCTTTCCCCCGGTGACCGCATGATTGCCTTAAACGGCGAGCCAATGGACGTTTGGCTAGAACGCCTTGGCCAGCACGTTTCAGCCGACACACCCTATATCGCCAATTCGGTCCTGGAGTTTCGATTGCCACGCTACCTTTGGGCCGAGCTTGGCGAGGTGGACAGCTTTGAACTGACGGTGGAGACCGCAGATGGTGAACCATTGACGGCCGATGTGCCGGCC
Organism: Pseudomonadota bacterium; assembly: GCA_038532405.1. Lineage (GTDB taxonomy): Bacteria > Pseudomonadota > Alphaproteobacteria > Caulobacterales > Hyphomonadaceae > CALLCD01. Next base: position 4,207 of record JBCBAO010000181.1, read on the forward strand.
AAATCTTGGCTGCGCCAGAGGTTGAGCGGCGCGGGACAGCCATCAGGATTTCAAATCGACGGACAATCCCGCGTTGCCAAAGTGTTGGACGATAATATTGCGTATCTGCGACCGGGTATCTTTCTGAATGCGCGTAATTCGTCCCGCCCTTGGGACAATCGCCGTTTCATTGCATTCATCGATTCCGCATTCGAACGTTTTCTAGAGGCCGGATCAGATACGCTGATTATTGACCTGCGGGAAAACCCGGGCGGCGACAGCACGTTCAGCGACCATATGGTGGCCTGGATCGCGGATGAGCCCTTTCGGTTCGCCTCGGCTTTCCTTATTCGCTCCAGTGACGAAGCTGAAGCCGCAAATGCCGCCCGACTTGCCGGCAATCCCGATGCTGCCGCCGGCGTTTCAGGTGCCTTCGCAAAAAACTATGCCGAAACGCCCCGCGGCGAACAATTCAGCTTTGATATCCCCTACACGCAACCGCGAGAAGGGAGGCGTTTCGACGGCAAGGTTTATGTGTTGATCAATCGCCATTCTTATTCACAGGCTGTGAATGTGGCAGCGACATTTCAGGACTATCGCCTTGGCACAATCGCAGGAGAGCCAAGCTCTGATTTTGCCACGAGCTATGGCTCGATAGAGACTTTTCAGCTGCCGAATACCGGCCTGGTGGTGAATTTTCCGAAAGCCCATATTATCCGCCCATCGGGCGATACAGTGCCAGGCGGCGTTGTTCCGGACATTGAGATATCTAGTCCAATCGTCCCCCAACCCAATGATGTCGTGCTGGAAGCTCTGCTGAAGCAGATCGAGAGCGACTAATCGAGGCGCAAGCCTGCCAGCGGCCCGGAGCGAGCTTTCGATACTCTGCTCCGGGCCTGCCTGGCATAAAGGGTCAGCCCTACCAGGCTTGATCCATAAAATATCTCAGCTATCGGCCTGCGGTGTGAGGATACTGAAGGCTCCCGAAGCGGTCATCAAAAGGCGGTCCTCGGATAGAATCCGTGTGCTGCAATAAGCAACCTTTCGTCCAAGACGGTCAATTTGGGAATGGGCCTCGACCCAATCACCTTGTTTGGCTCCTGAGATAAAATTTGTGGTCAAGCTGATCGTAACCACAGGTCGGGGCGGGGCGAAGGCATCATAGACCTGAAAGCTGAGGGCAACATCGGCCAGGGTTGCCAAGACACCGCCATGGGCCATTTGAACATAGTTCACATGGCTCGGATCAATCCGGATGCCGATGATTTTGGTCTGTCCAGATCGATTGATGTAATATGGACCGGAGGCATCGAGAAACGCGCAATCGAACTTGGCCGCTTTGAAGCCCTGGGGCAGCGTTGGTTCGGCAGTGTGATCGGTCATCTTGATCGCGGTCCCC
>JBCBAO010000182.1:0-5562 GCA_038532405.1 Pseudomonadota bacterium
GCCGAAGGAAAGCCCCATGACCAGCAGTGCCGAGACAGCCATACGAGCCGCCATGGGGCGGTTACCCCGCAGTCCATACCAGGCCTGAACACCGCTCGCCGAGAGGGCGAGAAACGCGGCCATATGCGCCGTTTCAATCAACCGGCCGGGCCCTCAATGTCTGCCAGCTCCCGCGGAACATAATTTTCATCATGCTTTGCCAATAATTGGTCGGCAACAAATACACCCTCGGCATCGAAGACACCGTTTGCAACGACGCCAGCACCCTCCTGGAAAAGGTCTGGCGCAATCCCGTCGAACACGACGGCAATCGCGCTTGTATTGTCCACAACACGGAAAGAGATCTCCGTTGGCCCGGTATAGGCAAGTGATCCAATTTCGACAAAACCGCCAACTTTCCCAGCTAGGCCGGGGGTCGGGCCCCCAATTTCGGCAAGTTTTGTGGGTGTATAGAAGAGGTTGGCATTCTGGCGCAAAGCCAGAAACACCAATCCTGCGGCTATGAACACAAGAACCGCCGCGACGCCAACGACGCCAAGTCTCCTGGATCGAGCTCTCATGCCCAAAGGTATAGGCTGTTTGTATTCGTTGGCCAGCACTAGATGCCGCGTCAGATCAGCGCCCGCCGGCCTCTCCGCCATCGCGCTCCGCTTCACGGATCAGGGCCTCAAGCATGGTACGTTTTGGATCTGTGTCCGATAAACTGTCCTCAAGCGCCGCCCATCTGGCACGGGCAAGGGAAGTATCACCAGCCTGCCAGTCGGAAAGGCCGGCCATAAATCCGGCTCGAATCGCGCTGGGATCGAGTGCGACGGCTCGCGCATAAATGCGCTTGGCCTCCGGGCTAACCCGGCCGTTGGATATGCGTGTCAACGCATCTGCTAGCGCAATCATCGCCGGATTATAGGCCGGATCCCGCCGCAAAGCAGACTGATAGGCGCGCACCGCATCTGCATCGCGGCCCTGGGCACGCATCATTTCACCAATGAAGAAATGCGGTTGTGGATCTTCGGGTTGCTCACGAACGAGACTTTCGAGCCGGGCAAGGGTCTCTGCCGGGCTCAATTGGGTTGGATCACGCGCCTGCAGGTCGGCCAGGCGACCGCTATAGGGCTGGTCCGGAAGTCCAGCATTGCCAACAAAAATATAGGCAATGGTGGCCACAAACCCCGCGAGCAGAATGGCAATAACAGCGCGGTCACCCATGCCAGCCCGGCGCGCCAACATGGACGATCCAAGTATCGCTGCCAATCCAAAGAACCAGACGACGAAGATCATGCGCGGGGCAGCCTCAGAGTTGCCCGTAACCCGCCGAGTTTCGGCGCATCGTCAAGGACGAAATTTCCTTCGTGCAGCTCAGCAAGTTCGGCCACGATCGACAGCCCCAGCCCCGTTCCAGGTGCAGCTTCATCCAGGCGAACACCACGCTGGATCGCCGCATCGCGTTCATCTGCGTCCAAACCCTCCCCGTCATCATCGACATGGAGCATGAAAAAGCCATCCCGGATATTGATGCTGACATCGACCTCGGACCGCGCCCATTTACAGGCATTTTCCATCAAATTCCCGACCATTTCCTCTAAGTCCTGGCGCTCGCCTCGGAAGGCAAGTCGCCCCACATCTGGAACGTGTACAGAGACACCACGCCCTGCAAATAGCTTGTTCAGCATCCGAGCAAGGTCGTTGAGAACGGGGCCAACCTCGGCACGGGCACCAAGGGTCTGGGCGCGTGCCGCTGCCCGCGCCCGCTTTAGATAGTGCTGTACATTGTCATGCATGGAGCCAGCCTGGCGGCGAACCACATCGTCAAGTGGCCCGTCGCCGCTCGCTTCGTTCATTAAAACGGCAATCGGGGTCTTCAAGGCATGGGCCAGATTGCCAACATGGGTTTGCGCCCGTTCGACGACGCCGCGATTGTGCTCGATCAGTTTGTTCAACTCATCACTCAATGGCTGCACCTCAGATGGATAATCTCCTTCCAGAAGCTTGCGCCTGCCTTCCCGGATATCGGCAATATCAGCCTCGACCCGCCTTAGCGGCCGGAGCGCTGAGCGAATACCGATCCACAACGCAAACAAAACGCCGGCGGCCAGCGCGCTCATGGCACCAATCAGCAGCCACGTGAACCGCCGCGCGCCGATATCCGTTTCGGTTCTGTCAAACGCTGCCAGCAACATAACGGGGTGATCGTAATTGGGGAGCAATATCGATTCGGCCGCCATGCGCAGGGGCTCACCATTCGGACCCATACCGTTTTCTCTGAAAATCGCCCCGGGGCGCGCCGCAAGGTCCGGTACAGCAGCCCGTGGCCACGGCACTTCGCCATCCCAAAGGCTGTTAGAACGCAGATCATTTGCACCGAAAACAGGCTCACCCTCCAAGCTGACAATTGCCCAGTACCGGCCAGACAGCGGCGTTTGGTAGACCGGATCCCGGGGCAGTGCATCGGCCCGCGAGGTCAGTCGCCCGTCATCGGTGGCCTCTGCTGACCGGGCGAGGGTCACCAGGGTTCGATCGAGTTCATCATCCAGGAGGGTCACAATCTGGGACCGATAAACGGCCGAGAGCGTCAGCACGAGAATAACAAGCACCATCAGCGCCCACAAGGCGGCCCCGATCATCAGCCGGCGCGCAAGCGATGTATTCGAAGCGAGACCAAAAAATGTCATCTGGCTTTGTCAGGCCATTGCGGCGAGCTGGTCAAGCAAGGCCATTGGACACACCATATCAGGTCAAACCGCCTGACTTTCCCCTTCGGGATTAATCAGCCGATATCCAAGCCCACGCTCGGTCTGTATTCGGTCGGAGCCGATTTTCTTTCTCAATCGGCCAATAAACACCTCAATCGTGTTCGAATCGCGATCGAAGTCCTGATCGTAAATATGCTCGACCAATTCGGTACGTGGAACAACGCGGCCCTGGTGATGCATGAGATAGGAGAGGACACGATATTCGTGGGCCGTCAGCTTGATCGGCGTTCCTTTTACGGTCGCCCGCGCCGAACGCGTATCCACCCGAAGAGCTCCACATTCAATTGCAGCAGCCGAGTGGCCGGTCGCGCGGCGCAATAGGGCGCGCAAACGAGCCAGAAGTTCTTCTGTGATGAACGGCTTCGTCAAATAGTCGTCGGCACCCGCATCGAACCCGGCCACTTTCTCGCTCCACCTGTCACGGGCTGTCAGGATCAAAACAGGGAAATCCCGGCCATCCTCGCGCCAACGTTCCAGAATCGTAACGCCGTCCATTTTTGGCAGACCCAGGTCGAGGATCACAGCATCATAGGGTTCGGTGTCCCCAAGGAAGTGACCATCTTCGCCATCGGACGCGAGATCGACGGCATAACCGGATTGGGATAGAGCGTCAGCCAATTGGCGGCGCAGATCAGGGTTGTCTTCAACGACCAAAATACGCATGAAATATCCTCAGCCTGCGCTTGAACGGGTGACCCGTCCGGTTTGCGCGTCAACTACAAAACGAACCTTGCGCCCGTCTTCGGTGATCCAATCGATCCTATATTCAGAACCGCCCCCGGACCGTGAGACAAGGTCGGCATCCAAATAACGGCCACCATACTGCCTCTGCAACCGTCGAATAATATCGCGCAATGGAACAATATCGCCGTTTTGGCGCGCATCGCGAGCTTGCCCGGAAGAAAAGGAATTTCCCCAGTTCTGAGCCGCTGCAATCGGCTGAAAAGCCGACATCGCGATAATAAGAGACAATATGACCCGCTTCATACCTTGTCTTCTAACGATCTATGACTGAACGACCAGTGAATAAATCAGTGTTACTCTGCTCATTTTGCCCGGTATTTTTTGGCGAATGTTTTGAGCGCAGCGTCCTTTGGATCGGCAAGAACAATTTCCAGGCGTGCATAGAGGTGTCCGGGTTTGGCAGACCGCTGCACACCCTTGCCGCGCAGCCTTAAAATCGCGCCCGTATTTGACCCGTCGGGTATCTTCAAACTCACGCTTCCAGACGGCGTGACAACATCCACAACACCCCCCAAAACGGCGGTCGAAAGTGAGATAGGGAGCGCCATATGCAAATCATCGCCTTCGCGACGCCAGACTTTGTGCTCCTTAACGACCAACTCGACCAAAGCGTCCCCAGGTGGGCCACCATAGGGGGATCGTTCGCCCTGACTTTTTAGCCTCAATGTCTGGCCGGTTTCGACACCTGCTGGGATATTTACATCCAAGGACTGGCCATCGGACATTTTTATCCGGCGTTGGGCCCCGATCACGGCATCCTCAAAATCAACTTCAACCCGGTAGCGGATATCGCGTCCTTTGCGAGGGCCTGGACCACGTCGGTTTCTGCCCCCGCCGAACAGCCCGGACAGAATATCTTCGAAAGCATCACCGCCGCCCATCGGGCCAGCGCCGGCCCCAACGCCGCCAAAATGGCGTACCTGGCCATCGGCATCAATTTCACCCCGGTCGTATTGCGCCCGTTTTCCCGCATCCTTCAACAATTCAAACGCGGCTGAGGCTCGCTTGAATTGCTCAGCTTTCGCGGCATCGCCCGGATGCTGGTCTGGGTGCAAAGCCTTTGCTTTCTGCCGATACGCTCTTTTTATCTCATCGTCGCTTGCCGACTTTGAGACACCGAGCACGGCATAGGGATCCCAGCTCATGGATGAACCAAATTCTTCATACTCGCACACCTAATGCGCATCGCGAGGGATGAAAACCACCCTCGTCAGAGAAGATGTTGGGCGGGTAGGCCGCGTTGCCCGGTTGAAGCAATCTCTCCGACATGCACGACATCGCCGGGTTGCGCCGCAAAGGAGACTTCCAAATGGGCCAATTGGGTCGTCTCCGTAAACACGATGTCGGACCCGCGATATATGTCGACATAGAAAAGTCCGGTATTCGGTGCCTCGAAATCGGGCCAGGAATCGTTCACCTCAATACCCCGCCGCACCCAGGACAGGGAGAGAAGATCAACCCCTTGCCTTACTCGCAAGTGTACGGGCGAGAATGGGCGCGTCGAAACCCCGGAATATACCGATTGAATCAGGTCGCTCTCCAGTCCAGCGGCAACTGCCGACCAGGAAAGTTCGACGCCGGTCTCACCCGGCAAGATTCCCCCCAAAACAAGGCGGTTATCCAGTTTCACACAAATCGCACCCGGCTCGGCCGCCGCTGGTACTGTCCCTTGCAAACCCCTCAGCAAATGCGTCAACCGATACTGACCGACACCAATAAGCTCGGCATCCCTATATCCAATCAGCTCCCAGCTTCCACCTGCCTCGACCAATAGAGCCCCGGTTCCGGCAAGGGCGGCAATATCGCTCTGGGACGCAAACACCTCCTGGGGTATATCAAGGACAAGCTCGTTCGCCCGGTCCCATCGACCAAGTGGACCCTGTCCCAAAGGCGCAATCAAACGGCCGATGCCCGCCCGTTCCGGAATTGTCGCACGAAGACTTAAGGCGGACACATCGGGGCCAGCGGAGACTTGCGCCGGACCTGGCCATGGGCTTCCAAATCCTGCCAATAGAGGGCCAGTTTGCGGAGATTCGCCCGGCAGGGCCGGCCCGTCGATCACCAATAG
>JBCBAO010000183.1:0-5535 GCA_038532405.1 Pseudomonadota bacterium
AGAGATGAAGCTGCGGGTCTGGAGGCTCGCCTTGGTGATGCCCAGCAAGACAGGCGTCCCCGTCGCTTCTTCCTTCTTCTTCTTACGCGCAGCGGCATTGGCAGCCTGGAATTCCAGGAGGTCCACCTGTTCACCCTTCAGCAAGACCGTATCGCCGCTTGAGGAAATCTCCACCTTCTGCAGCATCTGCCGAACAATCACTTCGATATGCTTGTCATTGATCGGCACACCCTGCAGGCGATACACTTTCTGGATTTCCTCCACGAGATAGTCGGCAAGCGCCTCAACCCCGAGGATGGCGAGAATATCCTGCGGCGCAGGGTTCCCATCCATCAGGTATTCGCCCTTCTTGATGAAGTCGCCATCCTGAACGGCCAAGTGCTTGGTCTTGGGCACGAGATAATCGATCGGCTCAGCCCCCTCGCCCTCCGGCAGGATAGAGACACGGCGCTTGTTCTTATAGTCGCGCCCATAGACGACCTTGCCATCGGCTTCGGCGATGATGGCGTGATCCTTCGGACGGCGGGCTTCGAACAATTCGGCCACCCGCGGCAGACCACCGGTGATATCCTTCGTCTTCGCGCCACCCGTTGTAACACGGGCAAGCATATCGCCTGTATTGATCTCATCGCCATCGCTGACATTCAGAATAGCACCGACAGACAGTAGATACTGCGCGTCACCGCCATTCGGCAGTTTGACCGGCTCACCATTCTTATCGACGATCATGACGTGGGGCTTCACATCTGCGCCCTTGGACGCCGTGCGCCAATCGATCAGCACACGAGACTGGATGCCCGTCGCTTCGTCGGTTTCCTCGCGGGCCGTAACACCATCGATCACGTCGACGAGCTTAGCAAACCCGGTCACCTCGGAAATGATCGGCGATGCAAACGGATCCCAGTCGGCGAGCTTTTCGCCCGGCTTCACCTTCGCGCCATCTTTGAAGAACAGCCGCGTTCCATATGTCGGCTTAAACGATTGCCGGACACGATCATCGACATCGATCACCTCGACCTTCATATGCCGGCCGACAACGATCAGCGTCTTATCTTTGCGGGTCACCACCGCCGCGTCGGTGAATTTCAGCTTACCTTCGAAATTACACTCCACGGCAGATTGGTCGGCCACCTGGGCCGTGCCGCCAATGTGGAATGTCCGCATGGTGAGCTGGGTGCCGGGCTCGCCGATGGACTGGGCCGCGATCACACCGACCGCTTCGCCCATATTCACCCGCGTTCCCCGCGCCAGATCCCGGCCGTAACAGGCTCCGCAAATCCCGTTCGTTGTTTCACAGGTCAGCGCCGAGCGAACCTTGATCTGGTCAATGCCCGCTTCTTCAAGGCGTGCGGCCTGTTCTTCGTCGATATAAGTTCCGGCGGGTAGAACCACTTCATCCGTCCCCGGCCGGTTCGCATCTGCAGCCGTTGTCCGACCGAGCACGCGCTCAGCCAGCGAAACCACCACATCCGCACCATCCATGACCGGCGATAGCGTAATGCCCTTATCCGTGCCGCAATCCTCTTCATTTACGATGCAGTCCTGGGCCACGTCCACGAGGCGCCGGGTCAGATAGCCGGAGTTCGCGGTTTTCAATGCCGTATCCGCAAGGCCTTTACGGGCCCCGTGGGTGGAGTTGAAGTATTCCAGAACCGTCAGGCCTTCCTTGAAGTTTGACACAATGGGCGTTTCGATGATCTCACCGGACGGCTTCGCCATCAGGCCGCGCATACCGGCCAATTGCTTCATCTGGTTTTTCGAGCCCCGCGCACCGGAGTGGGCCATCATGAAGACCGAGTTGGTCTCCTCCAGCCGCCCCGTTTCGTCGCTCACACGGGCCTCACCGGCCGCATCCATCATGGCGTCCGCAACCTTGTCGGTACACGTCGACCAGGCATCGACCACTTTGTTATACTTCTCGTTCCGTGTGATCAGACCATCGGCATATTGCCGCTCGAATTCAGACACGAGATTGCGCGTATCGTCGACCAGCTTCCGCTTGGTTTCCGGGATCACCATGTCGTCCTTGCCGAACGAAATGCCCGCCTTACAGGCCTCCCGGAAGCCGAGGGCCATGATCCGGTCACAGAAGATCACCGTCGCCTTCTGGCCGCAGGTCCGGTAGACCTCGTCGATCAGGGAGCCGATGGCCTTCTTCGTCATCAGCTGGTTGGCGAGGTCGGCGGAGATTTTGGCATCCCGCGGCAGCACATCGGCAATCATCAGACGACCAGGCGTGGTTTCGATCACATCGACCACGGGCTTGCCATCTGCGTCGACGGTTTCATACCGCGCCTTGATCTTGGCGTGTAGGGAGACGGCCTTATTGTCGAGGGCGTGCTCCAGCTCCGCCGTGTCGGAGATCATCATCCCCTCGCCCGTCTCACCCTCTTTCTCGATCGAGAGATAATAAAGTCCAAGCACAATGTCCTGGGACGGCACGATGATCGGGCGACCATTTGCCGGCGACAGGATATTGTTCGTCGACATCATCAGCACGCGGGCTTCCAGCTGGGCCTCAAGGCTCAGCGGCACGTGAACAGCCATCTGGTCCCCGTCAAAGTCGGCATTGAACGCGGCACAAACGAGCGGGTGCAGCTGAATTGCCTTACCCTCAATCAGCTTCGGCTCGAACGCCTGAATGCCGAGGCGGTGCAATGTCGGTGCCCGGTTCAGCATCACGGGGTGTTCCCGGATCACCTCTTCCAGAATATCCCAGACCTCGGGGCGTTCCTTTTCAACGAGCTTCTTTGCCGCCTTCACAGTTCCGGCAAGGCCCTTTGCATCAAGGCGCGCATAGATAAACGGCTTGAACAGCTCCAGCGCCATCTTCTTCGGCAGGCCACATTCGTGCAGGCGCATGTTCGGTCCGACCACGATGACCGACCGGCCCGAATAATCGACGCGCTTGCCGAGCAGGTTCTGGCGGAACCGGCCCTGCTTGCCCTTCAACATATCGGAAAGCGATTTCAGCGGACGCTTGTTCGTGCCCGTAATCACGCGGCCGCGGCGGCCATTGTCAAACAGAGCATCGACGGATTCTTGAAGCATACGCTTCTCGTTCCGAATAATAATATCCGGCGCGCGCAGCTCCATCAGGCGCTTCAACCGGTTGTTCCGGTTGATCACCCGGCGGTAAAGATCATTCAGATCCGAGGTGGCAAACCGGCCGCCATCAAGCGGCACGAGCGGACGCAGATCCGGCGGGATGACCGGCACAATGGTCAGGATCATCCATTCCGGCTTGGCACCGGATGCGAGGAACGCCTCAACAATTTTCAGCCGCTTTGCAGCCTTTTTCAGCTTCAGCTCGGAGGTTGCTTCCTTGACCTCTGTGCGCAGAATTTCAGCATCTGCTTCAAGGTCAATGCTCCGCAAAATCTCGCGGATGGCCTCGGCCCCGATCATCGCGGTGAAGGCATCTTCGCCGTGCTGGTCCTGGGCCTCCATATATTCTTCTTCGGTCAGCAGCTGCTTTGGCTCCAGCTCGGTCAGGCCGGGCTCGATCACCACATAGCTCTCGAAATACAAGACCCGCTCGACGTCTTTCAGCGCCATGTCGAGCAGAGCCGAGATCCGGGACGGCAGGGATTTCAGGAACCAGATGTGCGCAACGGGGGCGGCAAGATCAATGTGGCCCATCCGCTCGCGACGCACCCGCGCCAGGGTCACCTCAACGCCGCACTTCTCGCAGGTGATCCCGCGATACTTGATGCGCTTATACTTCCCGCACAAGCACTCATAGTCTTTTACAGGGCCAAAAATCCGCGCACAGAACAGCCCGTCCCGCTCCGGCTTGAAGGTCCGGTAATTGATCGTTTCCGGCTTCTTGATCTCACCGGACGACCAGGACCGGATCTTTTCCGGGCTCGCAATGGAGATCTTGATCGCCTCGAAGCTGGGCGCTGGGGCATTCGGGTTGAAGATATTCGTTACATCTTGGCGCATGATGTCCGCTCCTTTTGGTGCGGTTGTGGCCGGAGACATCTCCGGCCTTGGTGATTAAGTCGGCGAATAGGACGGGTGGGGCAACCGATCAGGCCCCGGCCTTCTCCCCCGGTTTCTCTTCCTCGATCAGCTCGACATTCAAGCCAAGCGACCGCATTTCCTTCACAAGCACGTTGAAGCTTTCCGGCACACCGGCCTCGAACGTATCGTCGCCGCGGACGATCGCCTCATAGACCTTGGCCCGGCCAGCCGTGTCATCGGATTTAACGGTGAGCATTTCCTGCAATGTATAGGCTGCGCCATAGGCTTCAAGGGCCCAGACCTCCATCTCCCCAAACCGTTGGCCGCCGAACTGGGCTTTACCGCCGAGGGGCTGCTGGGTGACGAGGGAGTATGGCCCCGTCGACCGGGCGTGGATTTTCTCGTCAACGAGGTGGTGCAGTTTCAGCAAATACTTGTATCCGACGGTGACGGGACGGTTGAACGCTTCGCCGGTCCGGCCATCATAAAGCGTGACCTGCCCGGAAGAGTGCAATCCGGCTCGTTCGAGCATGCGCACAATATCGGGCTCCCGGGCTCCATCGAACACAGGCGTTGCGATCGGCACACCCTTGGTCAGATTCCCGGCAAGTTCGACGATTTCCTCATCACTCTCCGGCAATTCGATCCCCTCGCCCTTGCCACCATAGACAGCATCGAGGGATTTGCGCAGCGCCGCGGCATCATTGTCCTGGTTCCACTGCTCCAGGGCATCGTCCACCATTCGGCCGAGGCCGGCGGCCGCCCACCCCATATGGGTCTCCAGGATCTGCCCCACATTCATGCGCGAGGGCACACCGAGCGGGTTCAGCACAATATCAACCGGGGTTCCATCCTCCAGGAAGGGCATATCCTCCACAGGATTGATTTTGGATATCACCCCCTTATTGCCGTGACGGCCCGCCATCTTGTCCCCGGGCTGAAGCTTGCGCTTCACGGCCAGGAACACTTTGACGACCTTCATAACGCCCGGCGGCAGATCATCGCCGCGCTGGACCTTGTCTACCTTGTCGTTGAACCGGGCTTCCAGGTCGCCGATTGCAGCATCGAACTGGGCGCGCAGGGCATCCAGCTCAGCCTGGGCTTTCTCGCTTTTCAAGGCGATCTGCCAGAGCTGGTTCTGGGCCACCTCATTCAGGTCCGCCAGCTTCAGCTTGCCCGTCACGGGGCCGGCCGCCGCATCCTTGCCAACCAGAAGGTCCTTCAGGCGCGTATAGGTGTTGCGCTCCAGGATGGACTGCTCGTCTTCCTTATCCTCTTGCAATTGCTCGATCTGCTCGCGCTCGATCTGCAAGGCACGCTGGTCCTTGTCGATGCCATGGCGGTTGAATACCCGCACCTCAACCACGGTGCCCGCATCTCCCGGCGGCACCCGCAGGGAGGTATCGCGCACATCGGAAGCTTTCTCGCCGAAGATCGCCCGCAGGAGTTTTTCCTCCGGCGTCATCGGGCTTTCGCCCTTAGGCGTCACCTTGCCGACGAGAATATCGCCAGCCTTCACCTCCGCGCCCACGGCCACAATACCCGCTTCGTCGAGGTTCCGAAGGG
>JBCBAO010000184.1:0-5502 GCA_038532405.1 Pseudomonadota bacterium
TGCGCGTCCCCCGGGCCACCTTTTTTCCCGTCGATCGCATTCTGAGCTTCTGTGTAGGAAAGCTTCGCAGCTGAGCGCATCTTGCCACGTAGGAAGCGGTGCCGACGTTTTGTGCCGCTCTTATCGAACTCAATCTCCACGGCAAGACACAGTCGTGGCTCATTTTCCCGAAGGCTACACGCATCGGCTGACAGCTCCTCGGGCAGCATCGGCACAACGCGATCGGGAAAATAGGTCGAGTTGCCGCGCATCTGCGCTTCGCGATCGAGGGCGGTGCCTTCGGTCACGTAAGCGGCTACATCGGCGATGGCCACAATCACCCGCCAACCGTCGTCCAAGCCTTCGGCAAATACCGCATCGTCATGGTCGCGCGCGTCGGCGGGATCGATGGTGATAAGTGGTATACGCGTCAGATCCTCGCGCTCCACCGAATGTGGCTTGGCGGACTTTGCCTGCTGGATAACGTCGTCTGGAAAATCGACGGGCACGCCATGGGCGTGGATTGCAAGTAGAGACGCAGCTTTCGGATTGTCAGCTTTGCCGATGATCTCCGTAATTGTTGCGAGTTTTGGTCCGTGGGTTCGCCGGGATCCACTGGGTTTCAGCCGCGCCACCACAAGATCGCCGTCCTCGGCACCATTTGCATCCCTGTGTTCGACGACCACTTCGCGCCTATCCTTGCGATTGGCAGGGGCCACGCGCCCGCCGCCATTGCGCATCGAGGTAAACAAGCCTGTCAGTTGAACATTTGTCTCACGAGACAGTTTCTTGATCAGCTTTGCCCGCCAGCCCTGTTCGGTTTCGTAAACTTTACAGAGGGCTTTGTCGCCAATCCCGGGCTCCGCTTCGCGCCGCTTACCTTGAACACCGGCGTAAACAATGTTTGGGCCATAGGGGCCTTCGCGGCCAACGGCACGGCCGACGAGATCACCGAAATCGTCAATCTGCTCGAAAGCAACCACACCCGTTGGCGGTGGCCGGCCGGCAGGCACCCAGGCGCGCTTGCCCGTCCGCTCCAAGGTGCCATCGGCCTCCAACTCCTTTAGAATATGGCGAAGCTCGGTACGCCCCTTGCCGGTCACGCCAAGGGCGCGCGCAATGTCGCGTTTGGTCGTCACTTCTGGATTATCGGCGAGAAAGGCAAGCACAGAGGCCCGGGAAAGATCAGTCATGCTCGCCATATAGGGGGACTCGCCACCATTGGCTCGCAGTTTATGTCACGGGTGGCGTCAAAAGCTGCGAGTTATGAATAGCCGCAGATCAACATCGGAGGCGGCACTGGTCAGTCCAAACAGCGTACTCGCTTCAAAACTCCAATGTTTGGACAATTTGCCCGAGATAGCAGGTCCAAGCGTGTGCACCTGGTCATCCAGGTCCTGGAAATCGTCGGTCGTCCCCCAGAAATTAAAAAGCTGGAGTTTGAGCGCATATCCCGGCTTAAGCTTCCGCGCGACCTGATACCGGGTTTGCAAGAACAGCCCATCGGTTCGCCCGCCGCCGACTTGCACAGCCCCCTGGGCATGGGCCCGAACGGTCCAGGCGTCGCCAAGTGGGATGTCGCTTGTCCAGTTTAAGGCGAGGACATCGGCGCGCCCCTCGGCAATCTGTACGTCGGCCCGCACCGCTGAATCCCAGCCATCTATCTCATCCTCGCGGAACTGCCATTGGGCCTCGAACTGAACAAGGTCGAAGTCGAAATCGCTCGTATTGCTGTCTGCGCCCTGAATGACGCCCCTTAGCCGGATCGTATCGGTAACTGCCTGCTGATAATGTAGTCGGGATGTGAACCGGTCTGGCCGTCCATTGTTGGCAGGTGCAAATGCGAACCGCACCTCCGCAGCTTTGCTTCCTGGGGTCACTTCCGGGCCAAACACGCCGGCAACATTCTGGGCGGAGACCGCCGGTGTCACCATTGCAAGACACAGCCCGAGCATGACCTGCCGGACCAAATACCAAACCACGATGTATTCCCCCTCAAATCTTCTACTTCTTCGCGGCTGCCTTCTTCTTTGCCGGTGTTTTCTTTTTCGCAGCTTTTTTTTTCCCACCCTTGGCAGCCTTCGCCGCGATCAGCTCCAGGGCCTGGTCTACATTCACGTCCGCCGGATCCCACTCCTTTGGAAGTGTTGCATTCACTTTGCCATGCTTGACATAAGGCCCATAGCGCCCCTCCAGAACCTGGATGGGCCCACCTTCGCTTGGGTGCTCGCCAAGATCTTTCAGCACTTTCGCGGCCGTGCGCCCGCGCCCCGGATTGGCTTTCTTCTCCGCAATCAGGGTAACGGCGCGGTTCAGGCCAACCTCAAAAAGCTCTTCGAAATTGCCAAGATTTGCATATGTTTTCACATGCTGGACATAGGGGCCATAGCGTCCAAGATTGGCGACGATTGGCTCGCCGTCTTCCGGGTGCTTTCCGACCTCACGGGGCAGGGACAGGAGTTTGGCGGCAAGTTCTGCACCTACGCTTTTTGCGTCCACACCCTTTGGGATTGAGGAGCGCTTCGGCTTTTCTTCGCCCGGCTCGGTCATTTCCACATAGGGCCCGAAACGCCCGGCCTTGAGGAACATCATAACGCCGGCGTCTGGATGTAGACCCAATTCTTCGCCGTCCGGATTGATAACGCCGGTATCTTCCCCCGTTACGGAGAAAGACCGAGTATATTTACAGTCCGGATAGCGTCCGCACCCAACAAACGCCCCTCCGCGCCCGAGCTTGAGCGACAGTTCGCCTTCATTACAAAGCGGGCAGAGGCGTGGATTTTCTTTCGGATTGCCATCGGCGTCCGTCGCCGGGAACACATAGGGGCCGAGTGCCTCATTCAGGGCATCGAGCACATGGGTTACCCGCAGGTCTTTGGTTTCGCCGATATCTGCAGAAAATTGGGTCCAGAACTGGCGGAGAAAGGTTTTCCAATCGAGCTTGCCGTCTGAAATCACATCCAGCTGCTCTTCGAGGCTGGCGGTAAAATCATACTCCACATAGCGGGTGAAGAAATTTTCCAGGAACGCCGTCACAAGGCGGCCCTTATCTTCCGGGATCAGGCGCTTATTGTCGATCCGCACATAGCCCCTGTCCTCCAGGGTCGACATTGTCGACGCATAGGTCGATGGACGGCCGATACCAAGCTCTTCCAGGCGCTTGACGAGCGAGGCTTCGGAGTAGCGTGGGGGCGGTTCTGTAAAGTGCTGTGAATTCGTCGCTTCAAGCAAATCGCAATGATCGCCCTCGCGCACCTTCGGGAGCCTCGCTTCCTCGTTCTCATCTTTGGAGTCGTCGCGTCCTTCGGTGTAAAGCCGGATGAAGCCGTCAAATACGATCACTTGTCCCGTCGCGCGCAGGGTGGCGCGCCTATCCTTGCTGATGAGGTCGATTGTCGTGCGCTCCAGGCGCGCATCTTCCATTTGTGAAGCCACGGCGCGCCGCCAGATGAGGGTGTAGAGTTTCTTCAGGTCGCCATCGCCGCGATAGTCTTCCGGTCTGAGGCTGAAGTCTGTGGGGCGTACCGCCTCATGGGCCTCCTGGGCATTTTTAGCCTTTGAGGAATAGACCCGCGTTTTTTCGGGGAGGTATTGTGCGCCATACTGGCTGGTGATGGCGGTCCGGGCGGCTGTGTAGGCTTCAGGAGCCATGTTTACCCCATCGGTCCGCATATAGGTGATGCGGCCCTCTTCATAGAGCTTTTGAGCCGCCTGCATCGTACGTTTCGCGCCAAACCCGAGTTTGCGGGAGGCTTCTTGCTGGAGCGTAGACGTGATGAAAGGCGGGGGCGGGCGGCGTTTAACCGGTTTGGCCTCAACAGATGCCACTGAAAACCCACCGGTTTTGACAGCCTCAAGTGCCGCACTGGCTGCTGCCTCATTCGGTAGGTCAAACTTTTTCAGGGTTTTGCCGTCCAAGGCATAGAGCCGCGTATCGAAATCGGAACCATCCGGCGCGCGGAGTTTCGCCTGAACCTGCCAGTATTCTTGCGGCTTGAAGGTTTCGATCTCCAGTTCGCGCTGGCAGATGATGCGCAGCGCGACGGACTGTACCCGTCCAGCCGAGCGGGACCCTGGAAGTTTGCGCCAGAGAACCGGCGACAGATTAAACCCGACGAGATAGTCCAGCGCGCGCCGGGCAAGATACGCATCTACGAGTTCCGCATCGATTTCCCGCGGGGCTTTCATTGCTTCTGTTACAGCAGATTTGGTGATCGCGTTGAAAACGACGCGTTCGACATCCACGTCCTTGAGCACCCGCCGGTTTTTCAGGGCCTCCATCAAGTGCCAGGAAATTGCCTCGCCTTCGCGGTCCGGGTCCGTGGCAAGGATCAGCTTGTCAGAGCCTTTCACCGCTTCTGCGATCTCCCGGATCCGCGTGGTCGACTTGCTATCGGCTTGCCAGACCATCGCAAAATCATTGTCGGGGTCGACCGATCCATCCTTCGAGGGAAGGTCCCGAATATGACCATAGGAGGCCAGGACTTTATAGTCTGAACCCAGGTATTTGTTGATGGTCTTTGCTTTGGCAGGAGACTCAACAACGACAACTTTCATGGATCTGTCTCCCGTGTGAGCGCCGGAAACTGGTGTCTCACCGTTGCGCTGTCAAGCAGATGTCTCTCATCCATCTTCGCGGAAGGCGACAATTGAGAGGCAAACAAAGATCGCGAAAAGCGGCGGTCCCCAAGCTGTTACGATCGGGGGCACGGCTCCGGTCGCGCTTAAACTTGAGCTTAGCTGTGAGACAAAATAGAGCCCAATTGCCGCGATCGCAGCCGTTGCCGCAAGCCGCGCAGTTCCGCCAAGCCGTGCCAGGCGCAGGCAGGCAATGGCCCCGATCAAAGTCATTGCGGTGAACAGAGCCGGCAATGCTGTGAGATTGTGCCACCGCATCTCATAACGCAGGGCATTCAATCCCGCCGTTCGCGTCTGCTCAATGCGCTCTGGCAAAGCCCAAAAGCCAATCGTTGTCGGTGAGGCGAACTTGTCGATCAGGCTGTCTTGTTTGACGCTCGTTGGCAGGGCCAGTTGGAAAAGGTGCCTTGGCTCTCCACCCGGGACATTTTCCACAATGTCCTCCAGTTGCCAAAACCCATCGGCAAGTTGGGCTTCGGCCGCATCAATCCGCCGTCGGAATGTATAGATACTGGTGGGCGTGCCATTTTCGAACTGCCGTGTTTCCTCAATGAATTTAACATCGCGCAAAATTGTTCCTGTTCGATCGATCGACTTGGCGTGGATCACTGTTTGCATTGTGTCGTCACCACTGCGCAGCCAAATCCCGCTCGGGAACACATTGATGTCCGCCACCGCATTACCAAGCAGTTCGGCGCGCTGCTCCTCGAATATTTCGCTGAGGCGCGACCCCGCGGGCGAGATAATTGCCATCGTTGCCAGACCTACCAAAATGGCCAGAAGCACGGGCGGCCTTAAGAAGCGCCATGCCGATAGGCCGCTTGCCCGTATGACCGGCAGTTCCGCTCGGCGGCTCAACTGCCGGAAGGTCAGCATCGTCGAAAC
>JBCBAO010000185.1:0-5340 GCA_038532405.1 Pseudomonadota bacterium
CCATAATCGCAGCATCAAGTTCCCAGATACCATCTTGGTTCGGAGAAGATCCCTTGCCCGCGATATGGTGGCCGCACGCTTCAAGTTCGGCAACGGCCCTTTGCGCGACATCTAGCGCGCAAAGCCCGTTTTCGAGCCATTCGCCGGTCGTCTCGAGAAGCCCCCCCAAATGCGCCTCTACGTGGGAATAATCCCGAGACCGCGTCGCATCCGCTCCGCCATGAAGTACAATCGCCCAAGGTGCCGCCACGTCACACCCTTCCCACACTTTTCTATTGCGCCGCGCACGGCTAGATTTCGCCGGCGATCAAAACATCACAAGCCTTAAAGGACATCTTCCATGAAAGCTATCCTCTCCAAAACCCCCGGCGGTCCGGAAACCCTGGTCCTGGAGGACGTGCCGATACCGGAAATTGGCCCTGGTCAAGTCCTGGTCGACATCAAGGCCTGCGGTGTCAACTATCCGGACGTTCTGATGATTAAGGATATGTACCAATTCAAACCGCCCCGCCCCTTCTCGCCCGGCGGCGAAGTGGCCGGCATCGTCCGCGCCGTTGGCGAGGGCGTTACCCATGTTGCACCGGGCGACCGGGTTCTCGCCTCGACCGGCCATGGCGGCATGGCAGAACAAGTCGTTGCCGCTGCCCATGGTGTTACGCCCATTCCCGATACCATGCCGTTTGAAGAAGCGGCCGCCTTCGTCCTGACCTATGGCACAAGCTACTATGCCTTGAAGGACCGGGCAGACCCCAAACCTGGCGAAAAATTGCTTATCCTCGGTGCCGCCGGCGGTGTGGGTGTCTCGTCCATCGAGCTCGGCAAGGCTATGGGGCTAGAGGTCATCGCGGCCTGCTCCACCCAGGATAAGGTCGATTTCTGTCTCTCCAAAGGCGCGGATAAAGGCCTTGTCTATCCTAAGGGTGACCTTGACCGGGCCGCCCAGAAAGCGCTGTCGAACGACATCAAAGCTGTTGGCGGCGGCGGGGTCGACATCATCTATGACGCCGTTGGCGGCGACTATGCCGAACCAGCCCTGCGCGCCATGAACTGGGAGGGACGCTATCTCGTGATTGGGTTCCCGGCCGGGATTCCGAAATTGCCGTTGAATCTCACCCTGCTCAAATCCTGCGATGTCCGCGGTGTTTTCTGGGGAGCCTCCGTGGCCCGCGATCCGGAAGGCCACAAGCAGAATGTGAAGGAGCTTTTCGCGCTTTATGCCGAGGGAAAAATCAGGCCCCATGTCTCATCGACATATCCCCTGGCCGAAGCCCCCGCGGCCATCACCGAGCTTATGGAGCGCCGCGCGCGCGGCAAAGTCGTGGTAACGATTTAACGCCATGCCCCTCCAGAACCGCGTGCGTCCCGATGGTGAGATTTTTGCCATAGACGCGCGCGGTACCTTGATGGGAAATCGGGGCGGACGCCTCCACATCAATGGCAAGCGCGAACTCCATAGCAGCCGAAGGTGGGCATCCAGGCAATGGATCAGCTGCGTAACCCAATTCAAGGGCCGCCGCCGCACGCCAATGTCGGACAATCGCTATACGGAACTCTTTTTCCTGGACGAGGTGACGGCGCTCGCCGCTGGGCATCGCCCTTGTTTTGAATGCCGCAGATCTGCCGCAGTTCAATTTGCAGAAATATGGAAGCACGTCTTCCACCTGGACCAAAGGCCCAAAGCCAAAGACATTGACCGGGCCCTCCATACCGAGCGGCTCGCAGGCCGCAAGAAGTGGACAATCAGGATCCCTTTCGAAAGCCTACCAAGCGGCGCGATGGCCATGGATGGTGACCGCATGGTCGCAAAAACGGAAAACCGCGCCCTCGCCTGGTCATTCGATGGCTATTGCGAAGTTGCGCCCCCAAGAGGTGAGGTCGATTGCCTCACGCCGCCGGCAATACTCAAAGTGCTGAAGGGTCAGTATTCGCCCATCTGGCATCCCTCGGCGACGTAGCCCTAGCCCTGCCTTCGTCTAGACCTTTATACCGGCCTTTTCGGCGTCGGCTAAAAAGGCAGCGAGGCCTTTATCCGTCAGCGGATGGTTTGCAAGATTGCGGATAACACCGGGCGGCGCGGTCATCACGTCAGCCCCAATCAAGGCGGCATCTTTGACGTGGTTCACGGTCCGAATTGAAGCGGCGAGAATCTCTGTCTCGTAGCCATAATTGTCATAAATGGTCCGGATATCTTCAATCAGTTCCATACCATCGATGTTGATGTCATCAAGGCGACCGATGAAGGGAGAAATAAATGTCGCGCCGGCCTTGGCGGCAAGCAGGGCCTGGTTTGCCGAAAAACAGAGCGTCACATTCGTCTGGGTCCCCTGATCTGTCAGCGCGCGGCAGGCCCGCAGACCCGCAAGTGTCAGGGGCAGCTTAACGCAGACATTTGGCGCAATCGCAGCAAGGGTGCGCCCTTCGGCAACCATCCCATCATAATCTGTGGCCACAACCTCAGCGCTAACCGGACCATTGGTGAGACCACAAATCTCCGAAATGACCTCCGCAAAGGGGTGCCCCGATTTGGCAATCAGCGACGGATTGGTGGTAACGCCATCGACAAGGCCGGTCGCCGCAAGGTCGGCGATCTCTTTTGTGTCAGCTGTATCGACAAAAAACTTCATGGCGCAGGGCTCCGAATGATTGCAATTCGAAGCCGCCTAGCAGGTTTCGCCCGTCGCTGAAAGCTAAGTCGCTCAGCCTTGCGGGCGGCCGATCGAGGTATAAGCCAAACCGCGGGCGACCATATCCTGGGGTCGGTAGATATTGCGCAGATCGACTACAGTATTGCCCCGCAGCGTCGCCTTTACCCGGTCAAGGTCCAGCGCCCGGAACTGATCCCACTCCGTAATAATCACCATGGCATCGGCCCCCTCCAACGCCTCCCAGGGCGAACTGGCCAGGCTAAGTTCCGGCAGAAGTTTCGCCGCCTCGGTCATGGCTTCCGGGTCGAATGCCACCACATCGGCACCGGCATCCTTCAGCATTGGAACAATATCCAGGGAAGGTGCATCGCGCATATCATCGGTGTTTTGCTTAAATGCGAGCCCCAGAACAGCGATTTTTTTGCCAGAAACATCCCCGCCCATAGCCTCAACCACTTTGCCAGCCATGGCACGTTTCCGGTCGCGATTGACAGACACGACCGTGTCGACAATCCGCACCGGGGCCCCATAATCCTTCGCGGTTTTGGTCAGCGCGAGCGTATCTTTCGGGAAACATGATCCGCCATAGCCCGGCCCGGCATTCAGGAATTTCGGCCCAATGCGGTTGTCCAGGCCAATTCCGCGGGCAACTTCCTGAACATTCGCGCCGACCTTTTCGCACAAATCGGCCATTTCGTTGATGAACGTAATTTTCACAGCGAGGAACGCATTGCCCGCATATTTGATGAGTTCCGACGTTCTGCGTGAGGTGAAGAGGATGGGCGACTCCTTCAGAAACAGCGGGCGATAAACCTCCCTCATGACCTCGCGCGCGCGGTCATCCTCGGTGCCGACGACGATCCGGTCCGGGATCTTGAAATCCTTGATCGCAGCCCCCTCGCGCAAGAATTCAGGATTTGAAACCACGGCAAAATCGGCGTCTGGCTTCGCCCGACGGATAATGGCCTCCACCTCGTCGCCCGTTCCAACCGGAACCGTGGACTTTGTCACAACGACCGTAAACCCGTCCATGAACTCGGCGATTTCCTCGGCCACGGCGTAAACATATTGCAAGTCAGCATGGCCGTCCCCGCGCCGAGATGGCGTGCCAACGGCAATAAAAACCGCGTCAGCATTGGCGATGGCCGCTTCGCTCTCAGTTGTAAAGAACAGGCGTTCCTCGTCCACATTGGTTCGAACCAACCGCTCCAAACCTGGCTCATAGATCGGAATTTCACCAGCATTCAGCTGGTCGATTTTCTCGACATTCTTATCCACGCAGGTCACGACATGCCCAAAATCAGCAAAGCAAGCCCCCGAAACAAGGCCGACATAGCCGGTACCAATCATCGTGATTTTCATGGTCGCACTCCAAAGGACATTCGATCGCCACGCAGGTGCAGCAATTGTGCCAGCAGATCAAGGGGCCCAAGGCCCGGTTGACCGAAACGTCGGACAGGGCAAAATGCCAGAACGTTGACATTTGAGGGGGAACAAAATGCGACGTCGCGATGTCTTAGCCTTGGGTGCATCGGCGCTCGCCTGGCCGGGGGCGGCACAACCTGGCAGTGGCCCGCCCCGGCTCGCCCTTGTCATCGGCAATGCCGCCTATAGCGAGGGGGTCGGCCCTTTGCGAAATACGATAAACGATGCCGGGCTTATATCGGAGCGGCTCAAAGACTGCGGCTTCGTACTGCACGGTGGGTCAGTGGCCACGGACCTGACACGGCGCGGCCTGCTTAATGCGGTGCGCGGCTATGAGACCGACCTTGCGGCGATTGGGCCGGACGGTATTGGATATTTTTACTTTGCCGGCCACGGAGCAGCCCATCCTGAGCGGGGCAATTATCTGATCCCTGTCGGCGACTATCAGGAGTTGGACGATACGCTATGGGATGACTCCATCACGCTCGATTGGCTTTTCAATCGGCTCGGCAGTGTGAGCTGCCCCCATATCGTAAATATCGATGCGTGTAGAAATGTGCTCCGCCTGCCAAGCCCTGGCCGCAACCTCGCCGGCGGCCAGCCCTTCCGAAGCCTAAGGTCTGCCCAGGGCGGGCGTCAGCGGCCGAACATGTTTATCTCCTATGCCACTTGGGAAGGCCAACTCGCCTCAGATGGCGACCAAAATGCGGAACATGGTCCCTATGCAACCGCCCTCGCAGGCAACTTGTTAAGCGAAGGGAAAACCGTGCGCGATCTGTTCGAGGATGTCCGCCTCGATGTCCTTGAATTAACGGGCCAGATCCAGGAACCGATGAACATCAGCCGGCTTAGCCGCGCCTCCAAGGATCTCGCTCTGATGCCCGATCTCGAACTCTTAAGCGGGTATATCGGCACAGATAATCGTCACCCAAGTTCGCAAACGCGGTACTCAGATGACGTGGCGGTTGAACGACGCGCCCTAAACCATGCCCTTATCATTGCAAACGACTATGGCGACGACACGCAATATGCCCTCGCCAATACACTAAGCGACAGCCAAAAGGTCGCCAGCGCCCTGGTGACCAGCGGATTTAAGGTCAACCAGCTGATCAACCCCTTACGGTCAAACATCCTCGCCAACCTCGAAGAACTTGTCGATACGCTTACAGCGGCAGGAGACGCTTCGGTTGGCCTAGTTTATTTCATTGGCTTTGGCGGGCAATTCCGAGGGGAAAATTACATCGTTCCGGCCGGTGCCATTCCCGAAACC
>JBCBAO010000186.1:0-5320 GCA_038532405.1 Pseudomonadota bacterium
TAGCAATAGGTCAGCTCGATGCGGCCGGATCGGTAGGCGTCCGTAAACCCATCGACGAGTTGCCGATAGAAGGCTGTTTCAGCCTCGATATCGATGTCTTCGTTCGCACGGTAGAGTTCGGAGACGACCTCGGTCGTAACCTCGACAAGATCTACTTTTTCACCGGGCGACAGAACCCGAGCGAAATTATTGCTGATCCCAAACGGCCTATCGGGGATATCGGCTGACTTTCTGATCAGGTCCGCCAAGTCGTTTGGTCTCTCGCCATCTATTTTGATATCGAAAAATTCGATGGAGGCGGGCCCGATGCCCTTATTGGTGAAACTGAGGGTGAATGCGTATTTTTCGGTGCCGCCAAATCTGAGGTCCCTCAGCTCGACATAAGGCCAGACGGCTGCCTGTTGTTGTTTGCGGACGGCGTCGGCTTCGTTCAGTGCGGCGTAGAGCGCGACGCACCCAATGAAGATACCGATAATGCCCGGAACAATCTGGGCCAGGATCAGCCAGCGGCCCCATTTGGCGCTGTTGTACGGATCGGATGGTTCGAGGCCTGCGCTGTCATTGGGCATGGATGTCACCGTTCGGGCTCAAACGTCCACGTCCGGGGTTTGCCACATCAAGTGTTGGCCGCCATCGGCGGCGATCATCTGGCCGGTAACGCTTGAGGCATTGATGAGGTAGCGCATCGCTTTGACGATCTCGCCGGGGTTTGAGCCTTCCTGGGTGAGGGTATTGCGGCATTCTTCCGCGAAGATGTCTGCCGATTGGTGAATGCTCGCAAGTGTCGGGCCAGGGCCGATGCCATTGACGCGGATGTTCGGCGCTAGGGCCTGGGCAAGGGTGCGGGTAGCGGTCCAGAGGGTCGATTTGGACAAGGTGTAGGTGAAGAAGGTCGGGTTCAGCTTCCAGACGCGCTGGTCAATCAGGTTGATGATAAGGCCTTTTGTTTCAGAGGGTAAGGCTGCGGCGAATTGCTGGGCAAGATCTATCGGCGCTCGGGTATTGACCTGGAAATGAAACTCCCAGCTTGCCTGGTCGAAGGATTGGGCGGTGTCGACCTCGAAGGTGGAGGCAGAATTTATGAGGAGGGTGAGGGGCCTGCCGAGGGTGTCACTGGCGCGTGCAACGAGATCGCTGCGGCTATCTGGATTTGCAAGATCTGCCTGGACAAGGGTGGCATGGCCGCCGCTTTTCTGGATCGTTTCCGCCGTTGCCTCGGCTCCTTTTGTGGAGCTGCGGTAGTGGACGGCCACGTGCCACCCATCCGCGCCCAGGGCTTCGGCCATGGCTTTTCCAAGGCGCGCGCCGGCCCCGGTTACAAGGGCTGCGCCGGGACTATCCATTGACCATCGCCATAATGTTCCATCCCTCCACAAGGCCATAAATATAGATTGCGTAAATAAGCAGAAGCGCGCTGCCGGCAAGGCGGCCAATGCGTGAGCGGGTTAGAATAAAGCCGCCAAGGATAAGCGCTGTGCCGACCATGATCCAATGATCATATAGGTTAAACGATGCAGCTGCTTGGATTGGGCCGAAAAAGGCAACCAGTCCGCCGGCTCCGAGAATATTGAAAATGTTGGACCCAAGCACATTGCCGACGAGCACATCGGTCTTGCTGCGCAGGGCCGAAGCAATGCCTGCCCCGATTTCCGGCAGGGAGGTGCCTATGGCGAGGAGGCTAAGGCCGATAAGCTCTTCGGGGACGGCATAGAAGCGGGCAATACCAACGCCGCCCTCAACGATCAGATGGGCTCCGATGGGCAGACCCACGATCCCGACAAGGGTGGAGCCGAGGGCGCGGGCGAGACCAATTGTATGGGGATCTGTATCAATGCCGATATCTTGGCCAGCATTGGTCGCTCCCCGGGCTGCGATCAGGGTGAAACTGGCATAAATGGCGAGGGCGAGAACAAACACTGTTCCGCCGGAGACGGTGAGGCCCGTCGTGGTGAGAAGGGTGATCCAGCCCGCCGTGGCGAGCACCATAACGATCAAAGCCGGCCTTTGGCCCCAACCGCCTGCTTGTACCGGCGCGATCAAAGCCGGTATTGCGAGGACCAGCAGAACATTTGCGATGTTTGAGCCGACAATATTGCCGAGGGCGAGGTTCGGATAATCCGAGCGTGCCGCATCAAGGGCAACAATCATTTCAGGGGCTGAGGTCCCGAACCCGACGATAAAGATACCGGCCACGAGCGGTGACATACCGATACGCCTTGCAAGGGAGACGGCACCCGTGACGAGGAAATCACCGGCAAACGCCAGTACGATGAGCCCGCCGATGAGTGAGACAATCAGGCTCGTCTCAGGCATTGGCACCTCATCCTATCCTCTGAATTTGTCTTGTCCTATTGCGATGGACGAGCTTAGTCGAGGCGGCGAAAGTCGATAAAGTTCAGAATGCTGAACACGATAAATGTAGCGCCGATTGCGATAATTGCGGCCATGGATAATCTCTTCTCAAGCTTTCATCTGTTGTCCTCCTAACGCGTTGTCGCGGAAATGGCGAGCCTTCTTATGCCTTATATAACAGTCCCATGACGTTTGTTTCCGGTGTCCGTCAGTCGGTTTTCCGCACCTGGTTCCGGTTATCCCGGCCCATGACCCTTGGTGTAAGGGGCCTGATTGAGAACTCTGATGGCGAGGTTCTCTTGCTTCGCCATACCTATGTTTCGGGATGGTTTTTTCCGGGCGGCGGCGTTGAGCGGGGGGAACCATCCCACCAGGCGCTCGCCCGCGAACTCGTTGAGGAAGCGGGCATTGTGCTTGGCCAGCCTGCGGACTTGATCGGGATTTATTCAAATCATCGTGTGTTTCGAAACGATCATGTCCTGTTCTATCGCGCTGTTGAATGGACACCAACGGAAGCGACGAGCCGGGGCGAGATTGCGGAGATAAGGTGGTGCCAGCCATCCGATCCGCCGGATGGGACGACACCCGGCACATTGCGTCGGCTTGCCGAGATTTATGGCGGCGCAGCGCGCTCTGACTATTGGTGATGTTTAAAGCGCCTATGCCTCGGCGAGGGCCAGGAGCGCTGGCAGAACCATGAAGGCCAGGAACCCGAGCATGGTCAATCTTGGATGGGGGCGGGCAGGTCTCATTCCTTAGGTCTGGCCGCAGAGTGTGACCTGTTTTTGACAGCGACGGGACTTTGCTGCGGCGCAGCGTTAACGGAAGGTTAGGCGAACTGTCCTACGCAGTAAGGGTCTGCATTCCCCTTTGTAGACACGCGTAGAGTAAGAGCCTGGCGGCCGCTTCGTTTTACGAGGCGGTCGTTTCGCTATTCAGGGGCAGGTGTTCGCTGGGCGGCGGCAAGGTATTGCCATCCGGTGTAAAGGGACAGGACACATCCAAAAGCCGTCAGTAAAAACCCGAGCAGACCGATAATCAGATCCGACGGGCCGACTGCGAAAATATCCCCCTCTGCCAAGTGAAGGGCGATGGGAAAGCTCGCGAGCCACAAGGCGAGGCCGACCATGACGATGGCTGTCTTGCTTTTGGCGAGAAGGGTCGCTTTCAGATTCACATCCGGCCGCCGTGCCCTAAGGGCCATGATAAGCAGATCACGAACCGTTAGGCAGAGAAGGGCGGGAACAGCGATCCAGGGCCGGTTCGGCAAAAATCCGATGAGGACGCTGGCGACGAGAATTTTGTCGGCCCAAAGGTCGAGCTTTGCGCCGAAGGGAGAGGCCGCATCCAGGGCCCGGGCAAGGGCTCCATCCAGCCAATCGGTGACAGCGGCGAGTGTGAAAAGCCAGAAAGCGATGGTGAGTAGGCTCGCTGCTTTTTGGGGGCATGTCTCATAGCCTGGGCAAGGTGTGCCGGAGATAAAGCCCAAGCTGGTGGCTTGCCAGATAAGCCAGCCAATGAACGGGGCCGCACCGATTCGCACCAATGTAATGGCGTTCGGTATCCATTTTAACGCCATCGCTAGCCCCCGTGGAAATGCCCGTAAATACGCTCCGCAAGGGCTTGGTTCACCCCATCGACGCTCGCAATATCTGCAAGTTTGGCACGCGCCACACCCCGGGCAGACCCGAATCGGTGGAGCAGAGCTTTCTTGCGCGTTGGGCCAATGCCGGCAATCTCATCAAGCGGACTTTTCTTGATATCGGCGGCGCGCTTAGCGCGGTGGGCACCTATGGCCCATCGGTGGGCCTCGTCACGCAGGCGCTGGAGATAGTAAAGGACCGGGGCGTTTTGGGGCAGCTGGAACGGGGCTTTGCCCGGGCGAAAGAATTTTTCGCGGCCCGCATTTCTGTCCGGTCCCTTGGCGATGGAGACAAGGGTGACATCATCCGTGCCGAGGCCAATCTCGTGGAGCGACTCCATAACGGCAGAGAGCTGGCCAAGCCCGCCATCGATGAGGACCAGGTCCGGATACGTGTCGAGGTCCGAGATCGGTTTTCCAGCCTCCTCAGCCTCTTTCTGCAGGCGGCTGAACCGGCGGCGCATAACCTCGCGCATCATGGCATAATCGTCGCCAGGCTCTGTCTCTTCATCCTTGATGTTAAACTTGCGATACTGGCCCTTGAGAAAGCCGTCCTCACCGGCCACGACCATACCGCCAACGGCGTTGGAGCCTTGGATATGGGAATTGTCGTACACCTCGATCCGTTTCGGTGGGCGTGGCAGATCGAAGGTTTTGGCAACGTCTTTTAGAAGCCGCATTTGGCTCGCGCTTTCGGCCAGTTTCCGGCCGAGGGCTTCTTTCGCATTGCGGGTTGCCTGGACCACAAGCTCTCGTTTCGAGCCCCGCTGGGCGGCGCGGATCTCAACTTTGTGCGGGGCGCGCAGCTCGAGCGCTTCGGCGATCAGCTCGGCCTGGTCAGGGGCGTGGCTGGTGAGTACGAGTTTTGGGGCCGGCCGTGTGTCATAGAACTGGACAAGGAATGCACCGAGGATCTCCGCTTCGCTCGCATCGCGTTCATGGCGGGGATAATAGGCTTTTGTGCCCCAGTTCTGGCCCGCGCGGATAAAGAAGACCTGGACACAGGATTGCCCGCCCTCCAATGCGATGGCGAAGACATCCGCTTCTTCAAGGCCATCCGGGTTAACGTCCTGGCCTGCCCGAACAACGGCAAGGGCGCGTATCCTGTCGCGCAATCGGGCTGCGGTTTCGAAATCCATGGCATTGGAGGCTGCTTCCATATCGGCGGCCAGCTGGGTGTGGAGGTCTACCGCTTTGCCCCGGAGAAAATCTGATGCCTGGTTGGTGAGGGCGGTATAGTCCTCCTTTTCAATGAGGCCGACGCACGGCGCTGCGCACCGTTTGATCTGGTGCAACATGCAGGGGCGCGAGCGGGCCTCGAACACG
>JBCBAO010000187.1:0-5319 GCA_038532405.1 Pseudomonadota bacterium
CGACTTACAAAGGCGCGACCTTCCAGTTCGCGAGCCAAGAGAGCCTGGATACATTTGAAGCCGAACCCGCCAAATACGCGCCCGCCTATGGCGGACACTGCGCCTGGGGAGCCGCGCAAGGCGCTGCCTATCCAGGTGATCCAAAGGTCTACGCCGTCGTCGATGGCCGCCTCTACCTGAACTACAATACCGAAGTCCAGGAAGGCTGGGACAAGGACCGTACAGGCTTCATCGAAGCAGCCGACGCCGCCTGGCCTGGCGTGCTCAACCCGGAACCAGCGGTAAGCCAAGGCTCCTGATCCGAAGCGTCCCCAGATTGAAAAGAGGCCGGGTCCCGTGGGTTGGATCCGGCCTTTTCTTTAGCGGCATTTCAGAGTTGGTTGACGCGCCATTTGAGCTTAGACACTCGACCATGACGACCGAACGCCCCTCTTCCCTTCCGCATTGGCTCACCGTCGCCGGACTTGTTCCCTTTGTCGGCCTATCTCTATCGACCATCTTTCTCGGCAACATCAGCGATATGGGAGACTGGCGCGACCTAAGTGCCACAGCTCTCTTGCTCTACGCAGCCTTGATTGTGAGCTTCCTTGGCGGTCTGCGCTGGGGCATCGCGCTCAAAGCGGAACCGGTCGATGCATCCAGCATCATCCTCTCCGTCCTACCGTCGCTTTTGGCTTGGCCACTCGTTTTGCTCGGCCTTGCCGGGATGTCCGGGATCGCCCTCGCGCTATCGGCGGGGTTGATTGTGCTTGTTTACATCTGGGACCGGGCAGCTTTTAAATCCGGGCAACTGCCAAGCTGGTTCGCCCCCACGCGCACATTAGCAACGCTCGTCGCCGCCCTCAGCTTGATCCTGGCTGCTCCGTTCGCCTAGCGCTCAAACGGATCCCGCATCAGGATCACATCCTCCCGCTCGGGTGACGTGGAAACAAGCGCCGCTGGACGACCAACCAGTTCTTCAAGCCGGCGAACATATTTCACCGCCCGCGCCGGCAGATCGTTCCAGCTACGTGCCCCTTTGGTGCTCTCGGTCCACCCCTCCATGGTCTCGTAAATCGGTTCAACCGCCGCCTGCGCCGCCGCCGTCGCGGGAAGGTAGTCGAGGGTTTGATCGCCGAGCCTATATCCAACGCAAATCTTCAACGCCTCAAATCCATCGAGAACATCGAGCTTTGTCAGCGCAAGCCCAGTGACGCCCGACACCGCACAGGCCTGGCGTACCATCACTGCATCGAACCAGCCGCACCGGCGCGCCCGGCCGGTTACAGTGCCGAATTCATGCCCCCGTTCCCCAAGGCGTTGTCCGATCTCGTCGGTCAGCTCCGTGGGAAACGGTCCCGCCCCAACGCGGGTCGTATATGCCTTGGCGAGCCCAAGGACATAGGAGACCGCGCGGGGCCCAAGTCCGGTGCCGGCAGCAGCCTGGCCGGACACAACATTTGACGAAGTTACGAAAGGATAAGTCCCATGGTCGACATCCAGCATCACACCCTGGGCCCCTTCGAACAGAATTCGCCGCCCGAGCCGCGCGGCCTCGTCCAGGCGTTTCCAGGCCGGCCCCGCATAGGAGAGCACCCGCGGTGCAAGCGCAAGCAACTCAGCTTTCAGAGCCTCCGCATCGGGTGCATCAAGGCCAAGCCCCGCGCGCAGGGGCGCGTGGTGGGCGATCAAACGGGCAAGCTTCATATCGAGCGCTGCCTCGTCGGCAAGATCTGCCACTCGAACCGCCCGGCGGCCCGCCTTGTCTTCATAGGCAGGACCTATACCCCGCTTTGTCGTCCCGATTTTGGCTTCGGCAAGCGCCCCTTCTCGGGCAGCGTCCAGATCCCGGTGCCAAGGCAGGATCAGACAGGCATTCTCCGCGAGCAGAAGATCATCCGGCGTGATTGTGATGCCGCCCTTGGCCATGCCATCGATCTCGGAGAGCAGCTGCCACGGGTCGACAACAACACCATTTCCGATCACGGACAGTTTCCCGCCCCGAACCACACCGGACGGCAGTAGGTTCAGCTTGAAGACGTCGCCCTCAATCACAAGCGTATGGCCCGCATTGTGCCCCCCCTGGAAGCGAGCCACCACATCGGCCCGATGGGAGAGCCAGTCCACGATTTTTCCCTTGCCTTCGTCGCCCCATTGGGCCCCGACAACCACTACGCCTGCCATATTGATTAGCTCCGTCCGTTAAAGGCGAAGCGAGAGGGACACTGTTTGATCGCGGATTGCAAGGGCAACACTCCGCCAGATCCGACAATTCGTAGCAGTTACAACAGAAGAAACCGTGTCGAGTTTCCATGAATTGGCTGTTAGAGTAGGTCCAGACCCCAGAAAGCCCGGATGATGACGAAGAATCGCCTAAATTTGCTTACCGATTTGTCATCTTGACGGATCATATTGCCGGCCATGACGTGTAGAGTTTTGATATTAATTACTATTTTTGCGAGCCAGATCGCTTTTGCCCAGGAACCGGAGCGTGCCCACAATGTTGCGCCGCCCCTGACTTGTAGCGGCGGAATGCGCACCGATGTGGTGATGGCCGAAACCGGAGAAACCTTTGTCGTTTCGACAATCGCGCGCCCTGCACCACGACAAGTCGCGCAAAGCGAACCCGGCGAATCAGTCGGCCCAAGGTTCGAACAATCGGTCGTTCACCAGGATGGCGAAAACCTTATCACCTTTGAGGCAACCAATCTCTTTGAAGACATTAGCGGCTTGACCTGTGAAGAGCGTTTAAGCGGCGCACACAATGACCTGGCCAACACAATCGCAATGGCCAAGCGCCTGGACTTGGATGATCGCCGCGTGCTCTCACTCTCTGTACGGATGCAACAATTATCCGCTTGCTTACAAAACGAAGCGGCTTGCAATGTTGCGCCGCACTATGTCGCCCCCAGCGATGCATTGCGATCCGCAGGTGCAGACAGGTTCGATGCTTTGATTGCCCAGGCCCCAGTTACATTCACAGTCTTCCTATCGGCGCTTGTAACGGAAACCCATGTTTACGATCCAGGCACCCGCACCCGCCTCCATGTAGAAACCGATCGCGGCGAGTAGCATTCGCGCGAAGCTCCGTGCTAGGTCGCGCTATGCAAAGCTTCTACGCCCCCGCCCAGGCCCGCCATGCCCCTTCCCGGGAGCTGCAAAACGGCGAGATGGTGCCCTATGCCGAAAAAGCCGAACGTGCGGCGGCCATTCTGTCGGCCATTGCCCCGCCGCGGGCGAGCGAGGACCATGGGTTAGCTCCG
The DNA here is from genome assembly GCA_038532405.1 of Pseudomonadota bacterium. Lineage (GTDB taxonomy): Bacteria > Pseudomonadota > Alphaproteobacteria > Caulobacterales > Hyphomonadaceae > CALLCD01. The sequence goes on from JBCBAO010000187.1 coordinate 3,243, forward strand.
ATTGAAGCGGTTCATAGCGCAGCATACCTCGCTTTCCTCCAGCGCGCCCACAAAGACTGGTCAGATGCCGGCAGGCCCGGAGATGCCTTTCCATATGTCTTCCCCATTCGTGGCCGCCGTCCCCTCACCCTGTCTCGGATCGATGCCGAGCTTGGCCAATTTGCCTATGATTGCGGGACCCCAATTGCCGAGCACACGTGGCAAGCGGCCTATTGGAACGCCCAGACCGTAATTTCAGCCATGCGCCATATCCAAGCCGGTGCGCCAGCGGCGTTTGCGCTTTGCCGCCCGCCTGGCCACCATGCAGGTGCCGACTATATGGGCGGCTATTGCTATCTGAACACGGCCGCAATTGCCGCCGAAGACGCGATCCGATCGGGTGCCGAACGGGTTGCAATTCTCGATATTGACTATCACCATGGCAACGGAACGCAGGATATCTTCTACCAACGCGCCGATGTGCTCACCGTTTCAATCCATGCAGACCCCAAGACAGACTATCCCTTTTACTGGGGCCATGCCGATGAGACCGGTGAGGGAGCCGGCGCTGGCAAAACCCTCAATCTCCCCCTTCCACGGGGCACCGATTGGACCGGCTACTGGGCAGCCCTGGAGCAGGCAATTGATACCGTAGAGGCCTTTGACCCCGATATTCTTATCGTCCCCTATGGCGCGGACACCTATGCCGGCGACCCGATCAGCTTCTTCAAGCTGGAGACAGGGGACTACAAATCCATGGCGGAGAAAATTCACGGGCTAAACCGGCCAACCCTTATTACCATGGAAGGCGGCTACGCCCTGGATGCACTTGGCCGGAATGTCGCGAGCTTTCTCTCGGGGTTCGCTTAACGGATATCCCAGCGTCACGTCCTTATTGGTTAATTGTACGCATTGGATTTTCACACCACCTGGACGAGTTCCTAAACACTATTATGACACCTTAAAGTCGTGATGAGGAAGTTGAGGACATGCCTGCCAGCGCTGAGGGGCGCTGCGTGTGGGGCCTTTGCCGTTTTGGCAGGGGCTGGCCCGACATCGAACGCCATGGAGGACAACCCAAATTTCACCGTGCTCGGCGTTGTCTTCGTGTGGGGCGCCGATGGTTTTGGCACATCGGCTGGCGCACCCATTGTCTCAGATTTCATTATCGATTCCGGCACGGGCAATACGGCAGCAACATCGGGCGATGCCGATCTCATTTCCGGGGACGTCCATACAGTTGTGACAGGGGAGCTGACGCCAACCGCGGATGGAACTGTCTCATCCAATGGCGTTCCCTTCCGTATCCAGCGCGTTCAAGGCGGCGCTTTTACCACCGACCCCAATGGCGATGGCATCCTCAACGGCGACGATGGATTCAACGCCTTCACAATCCGCAATAATAGCGACATCAACACGCGTCGCGGAGAGTTGAATACGAGCTTTTATGTCGCCTCAAATGTTCCCTTCAATATTGATGGGCAAGCCACGCCACTGGGGGCGACCACTCCGGACGCCTTCAATCGAATGCGGGTTCGGCTTCGCGTGACAGAAAGTGGCAATGACGGCATCCCGTTTGGATCGGCTGCGCAATTTCCCCATACTGGCGGAGCCGCTGGCGGCAGCCGCGCCAACAATCGGCGCCTGTCCACGATGGCTGCCCCGCGGATCATTTTCGAGGGCAATCAACGCACCGCCCGCGCACGGGGCGGCATCGCGGCACAATCGGTTCGCTTTGATCTTCGCTATCGCTACAATTCCGGCAATATCGACCTTTCCGATGGCGTCATCGATGCAACCGCCGAAGTGGTCTATACGGTCTACGTCCCCTAAACGGACTCATATGCTTCAAGGTCGAACGTTTTAAGCATATCGGAGAATGCCGCCGCCTGGTGAGGCCAATTCTGGGTAATTCGGCCACCGGCAGTTTTGTACCATGATGCACCACAGGACGGATCGCCCCAAACCGTTTGGGCCAAGTCACGCTGAAGTTCGAGATTGTAGTCGTCCTGGGTTTGGCGATTTGGGGCAATGGCGGCGATCCCTTCATCGTCCATGCGGTCGAGGGCCTGCGCCACATAGCCCATTTGGGCTTCCA
>JBCBAO010000188.1:0-5308 GCA_038532405.1 Pseudomonadota bacterium
TCGAAAAGTTCTCAATCAACTGATCATAAAGCGACGCCAATTCGCGCCAGTGCTTGGCAGTCACACCAGCCGGGGCAGTCCCCTTGAAGCGCGCGAGGGTCTCTGCAACGGGCACCTCATCCGGCAAGGCGATAGCCAGCTTGCCGACATGTTCAGTCCTCAGTAGATCCTGCGCAAGCGCGATCGGAGCAGCGATATAGGTTCGATCCACCTCTGCCACGCCGAGCGATGCAATGCCGACGATTTCAACATCGGCGGCATTCAGGCCACCAAATGTGGTTGGCGTCATTAGGGTAAGGCTTTCACCAACGGAGACGTCGAGAAGCCGTGCAAGTTCTTTTCCAATCAACACCTGGTAGGGATTGGATGGATCGGTATGTTCCAGACCAACCCCATCGATAACCCTGCGGCCGGTGGATGTAAGGGCACGCTCTGCCATAGGGTCTAGGGCCGTACCGATAAAAACGAGACTTTCGTCGCCGGCTGAGGCAACCCCCTGAAATTCAATCCGAGGCAAGATCTCTGCGCCCGGGGAAATCTCTGCAAGGGCCGTTTCGATAGCAGCGACATCGGCAATCGAAAGCCCGTGCTCAAGAGGATAGTCTTCCAACCCCTCGAATTGCGCAGTCTTGGCGATCTGCATGTGACCAATGCCGCCGCGGATCGTATTTTCGGCAACCGCATAGAAAGTGGCTGACATATATCCGATGGACGTAATCGCGGCGGTTGCGGCAACGCAGGCCAGCCCAACCGTAAAGGCCGTTCGGCGTTTGTGGCGCAACAGATTGCGCATCGCCATTTTTACTGAGATCAGCATTGCAGGGCCTCCTCAACAAGCCTGCCCCGGTCAATCTGGAAACGCTGATCGGCGATATCGGCGACCATTGGGTCATGGGTGGAAATCAGAAGCGTTTGGTTGAAATTAGCGGCCAGCCCACGCAACAAATCAACCACGTCATCGCGGGTGTCACGATCGAGATTGGCCGTCGGCTCGTCGGCTATCATCAGTTTTGGACGGCGAACGAGCCCACGCGCAATACCAACCCGTTGCTGTTGTCCGCCGGACAGGTTGCCAGGACGCCGATGCTCCATGCCTTTGAGCCCCACCTGAACGAGAGCTTCTCGTGCCTTTGCGCGCCTGGCCCCGGCATTTTTCTCAATGCCATGGAGCGCCATCTCTACGTTTTCGAGCGCGGTCAAAACAGGTATGAGATTGAAACTCTGGAAAATAAAACCGAGATCGTGGCGTCTGTGAGTTGCCAGCGCCCGCGACCCGGCCTTGATCGTTGAGATTCCATCTATCAAGATTTCTCCGGAATCGGGGGTATCGAGCAGGCCGGCCAGTGTCAGGAGCGTTGTTTTTCCACTTCCGGATGGACCAACAAACACCGCAATATCGCCGGTCTTCACCTGAAAGGAGATATCCTTCAGAATGATCTGCTGCATGGATTTGCGACCAAGGGACTTGGTCACCGATTTGAATTCGAGAACCGGAGACATCGGGCTACTCCAAGTGAATAATGACAGGGGCCGCAACAGTGGCAAAGTCGAGCGCAGCGTCTGTGAAGCGCGGTGGACCGAAGCGGGCTTTGGGGTTGTTGCTGAAGCCGACCGGTTCGCGCGGCGCTCCAAATCGATTGGTTTCGAGAACATTGCTGCTATCTATGTCGTAGGCGATTTGCACCGCAAATGTTCCCGTCGCAGGCGCAGAAATACGGATCATCTGCTTCCAGCTGTCGCCAGCGGGAACAATCTCGGAAACTTCACAGTCTGGCTTCAGAAATTTCTCCTCGCTGCAAACTCCGACCATGATCTGCCCTTCTCCGGGCGCAACACCGGTGACCTCAATATCAAGCGTGCGGGTGTCGGTTTCACCATAAGCAAGCAATGGAAAGCCGGTTGCGGTGAGGATGGCGGCGGCGAGTAGACGTTGGATCTTCATTTTGCAGGTCTCCATTTGAATGAGCTCATCGCGATCCAGAATGCCAAGGTTCCGAGGGCGAAAAGCATAACTAGAGTTTGGACGTCAGCTGCACCGAACGAGCGGCCATCGAAAATGTTACGCAGCAGATTGACAAAGGCGTAGATGGGCGAGACCGAGACGATGGACTGGATCCATTCCGGCATTGCACTGACCGGGATGAACAGGTCGGAGAGGAAAATCACGGGCAGGTTCAATGTATTTATCACAGCCTGTCCGGTCGCCGGTTTTGTTATGAATGCGGCAATGGCAAGCCCGATTCCCAAAAAGGCAAATATGCCAGCCGCACTCGTCACCAGGGCGAGAGCGAGTGTTCCAAGGGAAAGATCAATCCCAGCGCGGTAGATAAGATTTGCGCCGATTATAAAGATCAGCGAGAAAACCAGCAGGATGACACCCCGCGAGGCAGAGAAGGCCAGGATATAATCTCGCCGCTTGACCGGCATGATCTGGAAAGGACGCAGAGCACCGGCATCGCGCAATTGAATAATAACGCCTGTAAATCCGAACAGCGCGGTCGTTATGATGGTCAGAGCTGCGAGGCCCGTGATCAGAAATCGGGTGCTCGCTTGCCCGCCGGTTGCAGCTCCTTCAGTGACATCATATGCGAGTGTCCAGTTGGGGTCCGCGGTCACCGCGGTGCGGTTCATATACTCAAGCGCCTCTGAAACCATGGCAATGGTGCTGCCGGTTTCTGCACTGACCGGAGGTTTGAAACCAATCGTGACATTGCCGCCAGCTTCCGAGAACGTTTCATCAAAGGTAAGCCGCACGGTTCCGCCGCGTATGGGTGCCTCGTTATCGACATCGTCGAACGCAAATTCGAGACCCTCGATAAAAGATACACGCTCGATCAATGCGTCCTTGACGATCGAGGCTTGTCCCCTAGAGAGGTCATCGATCTCGACGTTCAGCTTCGTCGCGCTCTGACTGAACAAGGCGTTTAATAGAACCAGTAGAACCACGGGATAAGCGAAGGTCCAGAACAAAGCGGATTTGCTACGCAAAAACGCTAAACTTTCCAGACGGGTAAGGTGCATGAGATGGGTCATGATCAGTTAATCCTTCTCGATCTTGCCTGCGGCAGGCCGGGGTTCGGCACGGCTTTGTGAGGAGATGTGGCGAAGTAGATCAGCAGCGGTTGACTGCGAGACCCCCCATCCGCTGAGATCGAAGCGCTCGGCGAAGCCTGGGACAATCGATTTGAGCCCTTCGTCTCCGAAGATCACAATCGCGCCATCTTGTTCGACGCCGAAATGGCCGACCGCTTCCAAATGTTCGTGCAGGCCTGGGAGAGACGACGGATCGGATACGTTAAGCACGCCTTTCCAGGAGCCAAGGTGTTCGGAAAGCAGTTGAGACAGCTGGCCGGTTTCGCGGACCGTTCCATTTTCCAGCCACCATGTCTGGTCGCTCATGGCCACTTCACGCGGATCATGCGTTGCCGAAATCAATGTCGCGCCATTGTTCTTGGCGTCACCAATCAACTGAAACAGTGCCTCAATGTACTGGGCGTCCAGTCCGGTCGATGGCTCATCTAGCATGATAAGATCCGGGCTGTGGGCGAAGGCAAAGAACAGATCGATCCGAACCCGCTCGCCGCGCGACGTCTTGCCGATGCCCTTTGGTGCCAGTTCGGAAAGACCAAGCAGCTCGTACGCCTCTGAGCTTTGCTTTCCATAGACAGCCTTGTGCAGATCCAGAATATCGGCAACTCGAAATTCTGGATTCCAGGATAAAGACTGCAGCTGGGTACCGAGACGTTCGCTTGGCAAGCTCATGTCTTCACCCGCGAACGGGTAAAGACATTCCAGGACCTCACTGTCCGCTAGTCCCAAAAGGGCTTCAATCAAGGTCGATTTGCCAGCCCCGTTACCACCAACCAGAGTGATATACTCTCCTGTTGGAACGATCAGATCAGATATCGAGAGACGGAAGGCCTCACGCTGCACCTGTACGTTTTTGATGTGGATGGCCGCCGGCGGAAGTACAATATTCTGCTTTAGCATCACGACGCCTCCAGGCTGAGAAGCGGATGACGTTTAAGGGCCGAAACCATCGGCGAAATATCGAGATCCGTGGCGAACTGATCGAGCAAATCCGGCCATGTACGCTGCCCAGACAACTGCTGGTCTGGCAGGTAGGTCTGCGCCTTGGCTGCGGCGATGACGATTTCAGCGTTCGATGGGTAGGCTGTTAGGGCTTTGGCATAGAAATTCGCTGCACTTCCATTTGCCTGATTACGCTCTATTGGAGACACCGCTGACTGGGCACCAAGTATGGCATCATAGGCGGCCAGGAGAGCGCCATCTGAACTTTCCGGCGCGGTGCGAAGAACGATTCCGATCGCCATATTCGCTTCGCCTGTCAGGAGGTGGGTATCTTTCTCACCGCTGAGCGCGAGGCAAAGATAGACCTTGGCCGCTGCAGCGTGGGCCTCTGCACTCCCAAAGTATCTTTGCAGACGGCGCACATCCGGCAATAGGCCACGAGCAGATGAGGCATCACCTAGGGCGAGGGCCCGCGCAGCCGCCGGGATCAGCGAAGCGAGCGCTGGTTCGATGTCCCGGTTTTCAGTTACGCCAATATCACCGGCATCCAACTCCAACACATCCTTCAGCGCCGCAACCGCCTCTCCGCTCGCAAGGCGTATTTTGGAAAAGGCAATGAACCGGGCCATAAATGCCAGGGACACACCCGCTCGGCGGATAATTTCGGCCATTGCTTTGGCTGCGTAGGCATGGGGGGCAGAAATGCCGGCCCGGGTCAGCGCCGTAAGATAGGGGTCCCCAGACCAGTCGGCAGATAGAATAGAAGACAATAGCGGCGCAGTCTCGCCCGGCGAGAAGGCGCTAGGCGGCGTTCCGACCGCCTCCGACTCCATGGCGACGGCCAATCCCTCGTCCAGGAAAAGATTGCCGCTCAACACCACCGCATGGGTCAGTTCATGGACTAGAGCCGCGTAGAGGTCCGGTGCCGACAAGTAATCGCGCGACAGTGTCAGGACACCGAAACCGTCAGAACCACCTTCTACGAAGAGGTCCGCGGGGCCATCCAGTAGGTTGATCAAAAGCACTGGCGGCGGGACTTTCAATTTCTCGGTAACAAAGCTCATCGCCTGGGACAGTGTCGCCTGAAAATCCACAGGCATGTCCATGTCACCAATTACCGCTACAGTCGGGGTGATATTGGCAAGCGGTACGCCGTGACGGATATCGGACAAAAAGCGGGCAGTACTGCCCCGACCCGCCAGCTCAATGGCTTGGGCCAATGCCCGATCGCAGGCCTGATCGTCTTCGGCCGCGAAGACTTCCAGCATTGTCTTGG
>JBCBAO010000189.1:0-5301 GCA_038532405.1 Pseudomonadota bacterium
CCAGAAGCGCACGAAATTCAATATGCAGAAATGCCAGCAGGGTCTGTGCTCATTTATTCCGGTTCAGTGGTCCATGGGGGCGGTGCCAATACGTCCGATGAGGACCGGATGGGGCTCAACATTACCTATACACTTGGCTGGTTACGGCAGGAGGAAAACCAATATCTCTCCTGTCCGCCGCACATTGCCAAGACATTTGACCCAGAGCTGCAAGCGCTGCTCGGATATGCAATGGGCAGCTATGCCCTTGGCTATTTCACGCCGCCCCTCCCGGCTGGCGAAGGACCGGAGGTTGTTCCGCCGGATTTCCTGTTCAATGGAAAAGTAAAAGGCTGGGGTGAAGATTTTTACGAGGCTGTTTCCGCCCGTGCAAAGGACGGCGCGCTTTAGCACGGGGGCTGCCCTCCGCCCGCCTGGTGGCCCCATCCAGGACCAGCACTTTTTCCTTGGCACCGCGGCAATCTGCCCCATGTCCTTTAATGAGGACATTGCCGGGTCCCCCACTCGGCGTGCTTGGAGGCAAGGTCATGGTGCAAACGTCACAAGACACCGCAAATCGCAGCATTATCATCGGGTTTGCCCTGCAATTGCTGGGCACTTGCGACTGCGAAGATGCGACGGCTTTTGCGACGGGCCGCGGCTGGTTGAACCCGGATGGCGAGCCAACCCAGGAGGGCCAGGTTCTGGTCAATTCCCTTGCGGGACAAATTGGAACACGCTCGGTTTTCCGCATCTGCTAGACCGCGCTACTATGTTTGGGAGCTTGGATCTGGGCCATGATTCGGGCAGGCGATCAGGCTCGGGGGAACCCAATGATTAAAAAGAAAAAAACACAGATCGTTGTGGTCGGCGGGGGTGCCGGAGGCCTTGAACTCGTGGCCCGGCTGGGCGCGAAATACGACTCGCGCGACTATGATATTATCCTCCTGGAACAAAACCGAACCCATATTTGGAAACCCCTGCTCCATGAGGTCGCAGCCGGATCCCTGGACGCAAACCTGGATGAAGTCGGCTACGGCGCGCATGCCCATCGCTGGGGCTACCGGTTTTTTCAGGGCACGCTGAAAGACATCGACCGGGAGAAACGCCAAGTTGTCGTTGCCCCGCTCCTCGATGATGATGGGTCCGAAATCATGGGCGAGCATCGGATCCGCTATGACTATCTGGTCATGGCAATCGGATCAGTGTCCAACACATTTGGGATCACCGGTGTGGCTGAACATTGCATGTCCCTGGAAAGCCGAAAGGATGCCGACGCGTTTCGCTCTCGGCTGTTAAACCAATGCCTGCGGTGCTCGCGTATCATGAGCACCTCCCCAGAGGCTGATGAATATGTACGGGTCGGGATTGTGGGCGGCGGCGCAACAGGGGTGGAACTGTCAGCCGAGCTTTATAATGCGGCCAAAGCGCTGCGCTATTATGGCCTTGAAGTCTTTGATGAAACCCGGCTGAAAGTCACGCTGATTGAGGCCGGGCCAGCGATCCTGCCTGCCCTGCCAGAGAAGCTTGCCGGCGCGGCCCACGAAGAATTGGAAGCCCTGGGCGTACAGGTGATCACCAGCGCCAATGTGTCCGAGGTGACCGAAGATGCGATCCACACGAGCGATGGGGCGGTTTATCCCGCCAACCTCAAGGTCTGGGCTGCTGGCGTCAAAGCCCCTGATTTTATGGTAAATATTGCTGACCTAGAAACAAACCGCGCCAATCAACTCGTCGTCACTGAAACCCTGCAGACCACGCGGGACGCCCGAATTTTCGCCCTGGGCGATTGCGCCGCCTATACGCCCGAAGGGGCGGAGCGCCCCATTCCGCCCAGGGCGCAAAGCGCGCATCAGATGGCAGACACGGTGTTCCGGAATATCGATGCGCTCATCCGGGATCGCCAGCTAAAACCCTTTGAATACCAGGACCATGGCTCGCTCGTCTCGCTATCGCGCTTTGCGACCGTCGGCTCGCTGATGGGCAATCTTGTCGGCGGGCGGATGGCAGTGGAAGGCCGGTTGGCACGGTTTGTCTATGTCTCGCTCTACAGGATGCACTTGATGGCGATCCACGGAAAGATCCGTGGGTTTGGCATGATCATCATGGGCCATGTGAACCAGGTTGTGCGGCCGAAGCTGAAGCTCCACTGAAAGGCCTGTTCCTCCCAAATTGCCTCATATGAGGGCCTCTTTTTTGAGGTGAGGCCCTCACATTTCAAATAAGGTTTTATTCTGCGGCGACGGGGCCTTGAACAATCCTGTCGAACTGGCCCCAAACGCCATCATCGCCGTGCCAATCGCCCTGGGTTGCACCCTTGGAGTATTCGGTTGCCCGGGCTTCGAAGAAGTTGGCATGCTCGACGCCGTTCAGAATTTCCGTCAGCCAGGGCAGTGGATGTTTCTCGACGCCATAGATTGGCTTCAGTTTCAGCTGACCCATTCGCCAGTCCGCGATGTAGCGAATATATTGTTTGATATCAGCTGGCGTCATGCCTTCCACTTCGCCGGCCTCAAAGGCGAGGTCGATGAATTTATCCTCAAGCTTGATCACCGTCTGGCAGCAATCGGCAATATTGTCGGCGACTGATTTTGTCAGCGCCCCGGTTTCGCCGGCAAAGGTGTGGAAGAGCTTGATCATACCTTCGCAATGCAAGCTTTCATCGCGCACAGACCAAGAGACGATCTGGCCCATGCCCTTCATCTTGTTGAAACGCGGGAAATTCATCAGCATGGCAAAGCTGGCAAAGAGCTGAAGCCCTTCGGTGAAGCCGCCAAACACGGCCATGGAGGTGAGAATATCTGCCTCTGTGTCAACGCCGAACTGGCCAAGATAGTCATGCTTTGCGGCCATTTCCTCGTACTCCATGAATGCGGAGAACTCAGAGTCCGGCATGCCGATCGTTTCCAGGAGAAGCGCGTAGGCGGCAATGTGAACTGTCTCGATGTTCGAGAAGGCTGCCAGCATCATCCGGACTTCGACCGGTTTGAAGAGCGGCATATAATTTTCCATATAGTTTGCGCCGACTTCCACATCGCTCTGTGTGAAGAAGCGAAAGATTTGAGTCAGTAGATTGCGCTCTTTATCGGAAAGTTTGACGGCCCAGTCCTTACAGTCCTCACCAAGAGGCACCTCTTCGGGCATCCAGTGGACCTGTTGCTGGCGCTGCCAGAACTCATAGGCCCAGGCATAACGAAATGGCTTATAGGACGCGCTTGGCGTCAACAGTCCCGGGATTTGCGTCATTGTATCAGCCATATCGAAAGCCCTCTTTTCGAATCAATCATTAACCTTCACTTCGAACTACATATAGTGTCTTAACGAATAATTGCGCACAAGGGGTTGATGCCGGAACTGCGTCACTTGTACACAGATAATGTAGCGCAAGGCCGGGTGCGGGCAATGCGTGTCGGCGGTCGCCGGCACAAAATCCGGCACAGCGCTGGGGCTGGTCCATGTTTGCCGGTCCGGCCTGAAGGACCAGGATTACCCCTCACGCCTTAGGGATGGCTCGCATAATCCAAGATCTGGAACGTAACCCAGCTCGGCAGACAAAGATATTTTTTATAACCAAGGCCAGTACACGGTCCGCACCCAAATGTGGGATCACAAGGCTGATTCTTTTATGGGTGCGTTCAGGCCGTTCAGCCTGCGTCTACCGACGCCAGCTAACGGTGATGCCGCCGAAATCCTCGTTCTGGTCAAAGCGGCGAGCATTGTCGCGATATTCAACCTCGCGCCGGATATAGCTGAACGAAAAATTGGTGCCATAGCGATGGACCGACAGCCCAGCATGGATATCGCCAACGGTCACCTGATCATGCAACTGGACGCCATTGACCAGCCCAAGGCCAAGGCCGTCCGCCGCGCCATTGTTGAAAATAACGGCTTCCCCATCGGCGCCGGCAAAAACATACCAGGATGGCAGCGCACCGGGATTACCGCGTTGGTCAATATCCTGACCCAAGCGGAATTCAGCCCCGATCCGGCGGACGCTGAAATCCCCCTCCGATTGGATGGTCGCCCGCGGAGCCACGCCGATATCGACATTCAGCCCGGTAAACTCGCTTGGCGCGGAGAACGCAAGCTCGGCATTGACGCCATCTCGCTTATAGACTGGCCCGGAGACGCGCTGTGCGTTTAATCGGCCATGGACAACCTGTAAAACAGGGCTCGCAGACCAATTGGTATCTTCCAAAGCATTGAAGCGCACGGCGCTGGTCAAGGTCAGCGATGGCTCCTCTTCGGACCCGACAAGGGCGATCGACGGGCCCTGGACAGTGCGAACGGGGGCATTGTGACGAACGGGAACAGCAACACCATATTCCGTTAAAATGTTTTCAACCAACATAATACGGTCATAGGGCGCGATTTCCGGCTCCGGAGCAGGCTCGAACACATTCAGCCCTAATGGCGTGGGCGCGGCGATAAGCATGGAATTGGTCGGCGACAGCACAATTTGACCCGTTTTCGGCGGCGCAGCATAGTCGTCAACGATAAAATACGAGCACCCCTCGCAAGCCAGGGCACCTAGCAATCCAATTGTGCTAATCAGCATGCGTCCCGCACCTTCCAAAGGGTCTCACTCCTGAAGTTACTCTCTTCCCCCGAGTAGACCCTGCCTCATTTAACTCCAAATGAACAAAAAAGGCCAGCTTGCCTTATTTTGGCCGTTACATCTTAACGCTTTGATTTCTTCGCTTCTTCCGAATTTATACCGAAAAGTACGGCAAAATATGGGCCACACGCGAAAAGGCGGGCCCGAAAGCCCGCCTTTGCTTGTTAATCTTTAGATTTTTATTGGCAGGCGAGGCATTCCTCATAATCGGTCTGGGGAGCTTCCATACCGCCCATATCTGCCTTGTCCTCGGCTCCTGTGAAAGCCGCACGCTGGACCGATTTGGAGCGGCAATAATAGAGCGATTTCAAGCCCTTCTCCCAGGCTGTCCAGTGCAGCATATGCAGGTCCCATTTTGCAATATTGCCCGGCAGGAACAGGTTCAAGGATTGGGACTGGCAGATATAGGGCGTGCGGTCCGCAGCGTGTTCGATAATCCAGCGCTGGTCGATTTCAAAGGCGGTCCGGAAGACCGCTTTTTCTTCGTCCGTTAGGCAAGACAGGTGCTGAACCGAGCCCTCATGTTCCAAAATGGATGTCCAGGTTTCGGACGTATTCTCGCCCTTCTCGTCTAAAATGGCCTCCAATTGCGGGTTTTTAACCGTAAACGAGCCCGACAGGGTCTTGTGCGTGTAAACATTCGCCGGGATCGGCTCGATGCCTGCACTTGTACCACCACAGATAATGGAGATGGACGCTGTGGG
>JBCBAO010000190.1:0-5224 GCA_038532405.1 Pseudomonadota bacterium
CCTTTCCCGAAGATGGCACGGTGGTATTATAGGCGCGGCCTAGGCGCGTGATCGAATCCAACAAAATCACAACGTCCCGCCCATGCTCAGCCAGGCGCTTTGCTTTCTCGATAACCATCTCAGCCACGGACACATGGCGTGTTGCGGGCTCATCGAACGTAGAGGCAACAACTTCGCCCTTCACGGTGCGGCGCATGTCCGTAACTTCCTCTGGGCGTTCATCGATCAGCAATACGATCAAATAACACTCAGGGTGATTTTCCTCGATGGATGAGGCGATATTCTGGAGAAGTACGGTTTTACCCGTTCGAGGCGGGGCAACAATCAGCGCCCGCTGTCCTTTACCTATTGGTGCGACGATATCAATTACCCGGCCAGAGCGATCTTTCTTTGTTGGATCCTTTGACTCCATGACCAGTCGTTCTTCAGGATAGAGCGGGGTCAAATTATCGAAGTGGACTTTGTGTTTCGCTTTTTCAGGATCTTCGAAATTTATCGCGCTGACATCATCAAGTGCGAAATAGCGTTCATCATCTTTAGGGCTTTTGAGCGGTCCTTCGATCGTATCTCCGGTTCGTAAACCCCGTTTTTTCAGAAGTTTTGGGCTGACATAAATATCATCCGGACCTGGAAGGTAATTTGATTCCGGCGACCGCAAAAATCCAAACCCATCGGGGAGGACTTCCAAAACACCTGCTCCAATGATTTCGATATCGCGATCCGCAAGTTCTTTCAGGATCGAGAACAGCAAATCCTGTGTGCGCAAGGCCTGGGCATTTTCAACCTCAAGCGTTTCAGCATAGGCGACCAGTTCCGTTGGCGACTTGCCCTTAAGCTCACGCAGCGTGACTGGAGTTTTTATCTCTGTAGACGTATCCGCCATGGTTTCCGATTGTCCCGAAAGGATTGGAGCCACAATAGATTTAGTCAGCAAGACGTACGCACGAGTTCTGTGCGGTGGCTTTATCCCAATAAAAGATGGACCGATCCAACAGTCAAGCAAAAGATTTGTATCAGCCTAATTTTGGATCAAAAAGGCTTGATCACAACAAGTATCGTGATGACGATCAAAAGAATGAAAGGCACTTCATTCAAGAGCCTAAGCCGTTTGGCATCCGTGCCAGCTGTTTGAGCATCTATCTTCCGCCCGGTCGCCGTAAACCAGCCGTGGAATCCAGTTAAAACGATCACCAAGAACAATTTGATCGGAAACCAAAATCCGCCTCCAACGCCTATAATTGCTGGGTTGGATGCGACCATTCCTAACCCAAAGATCCATGTCCCCATCATAGCAGGCGTTAGAATGATCTTTCGCAAAAGAATGGCGGAGTCCTTCATCGTTTCGAAGAGCAACCCGCCTGGCTCATCTTTCAATTGGTGTATTTTATAACGCGGATAAACAAGCAGACCCGCCATCCAGGCAACGACGGAGATGATGTGAAAAACCTTCAGCCATAGAAAGATCATGCACGGCCCCGCACTAGATCGACCACGCGCTCGACATGGGGAACGGGTGTCGCCGGCAATACACCATGCCCAAGATTGAAGATGTGCGGTCGATCCCGATAGGCTTCGATTAAATAGCGGACCCTCTGATCAAGCCGCTCTCCACCTGCAAGAAGCAAGAGGGGGTCGAGATGCCCCTGGACAGGAAAGTTCTTCGGAAGCAGATCGTTTACCATGTCCGGCACGGCCGCGGTGTCCAGACCAACCGCCGAAACGCCTGTTTGCTCAACATAGGCACCAATCATATATGCGGCCCCGCGCGGAAATCCGATGATCGGGCAGGTCACGCCAAGACCTCGCAAGCAGGCAACCAAGGCTTTTGTTGGTTCGATTATGATGTCGGAAAAAACATCATTCGGCAGACCTTCTGCCCAACTGTCAAAGAGCATAAGGGCGTCTGCACCGGCGTCCGCCTGGCGCTTCAAATAATGGGCGCTCGCCTCAACAATATCGGACAACAACTCCTGGAGCATATCCGATTTGCCATGGGCCCAGAGGCGAGCCTCGCTCTTGTCAGTTTTCCCTCGTCCTTCCAGTGCATAAAGGGCAACCGTCCAAGGTGAACCTGCAAAGCCAATAAGTGTTGTCTCTTTGGGCAAAGCCGATTTAACCCGGCTTACTGTTTCATAAATTGGGCCCAAACGCTGGGCTACGGTTTGAGGAGGAACGGTTTTTAAATCCGATCCGCTCGATACTTTTTCGACAATGGGGCCAATGCCTGGCTCGAAACGAACGTTTCTACCCATGGCGTCTAGAATCAGAAGAATATCGGCAAACAGGATCGCTCCGTCCATTCCGTATCGACGAATGGGTTGAAGGGTTGCTTCGCTTGCCAGCGATGGCGTGTAGCAAAAATCTAGGAAATCTTTTGCCTTGGATCTAACCTCTAAATATTCTTCCAGATGCCTACCGGCTTGTCGCATCATCCATATTGCTGGTTCGGTCTTCACAGCTCCCATCAAGGTGCTGAGCAAAGGTTTTTCTGCCGTGTTTGCCAAGTGTGGCTTCTCCTCTGAATCCAGATTTCTATCTGCTTATTATTATTACGCTGTGAATTCGCTGGAAAAGTTCCACAGTGCAAGCCTTCAACGTATTTTCCACAGCTTCCCCACAGCCGAACCGGTACATTAACCTTTTGTTAACTGTCGGACTCTTGCAGGTTTTTTGAACCCAAGAAGTACTTATCCCACAGGCCGAGACTTAAGGTGAACATTCTAAGTGCGTATCCGTCGACTGTGGGAAACTTTCGGCGATCTCATGGGTTTCCGCTTTGCCCACAGCTTGTGCACAGGGCTTGCTACGAATAGCCGAACGCGGCATGGGAGGACGGTTCAAGACAGGGTTGTTCGATTATGCGGCCACGGATTTACTTTAATGTTCACCTCGTTTCCGATGCGACAGGGGAAACACTAAATGCCGTCATGCGAGCGTCCGCGGCGCAATTTAACAATGTGCAACCACTTGAACACAATTATTACCTAGTGAGATCCGAGCGGCAATTGGATCGCGTTATGAAAGAGATCGACGATGCACCGGGTGTCGTCTGGTATACCATCGCCAACACAGATCTGCGCCATCGTCTGGAAGCTTTTTGCATGGAACGCGGTATCTCCATGCTTCCTGTTCTGGACCAGGCTGTTCATATGTTGAGCCGCCACCTTGGTGTCGCTGCAAGTGATACCATCGCCGGTCAGCACAGGCTTGATACCAGCTATTTTGATCGTATGGAGGCCTTGAATTATTCCCTCGCCCACGATGATGGCCAGAATGTCGAGGGGCTTCACCAAGCCGATGTTATTCTCGTCGGCGTTAGCCGCACATCCAAAACACCCACATGTGTATATCTTGGCAATCGAGGGGTCAGGGCAGGCAATATTCCGCTCGTTCCAGGTGTACCGCCACCGCCGGTTTTAGACGATGTGGTTGGGCCATTGATTATCGGTTTGAAGGTTAGTCCTGAGCGGCTCATTCAAATACGTCGTCAGCGTCTGATTGCGTTGAACGAAGATGCGACAACTGACTATGCTGATGAACAAACCGTTCGCTCCGAAGTAACTGAGGCCAATCGCTTGTTTCAGCGTAAGAAATGGCCAGTTATCGATGTTTCAAGGCGATCCGTTGAAGAAACGGCAGCGGCGATTTTAAACAAGCTTTCGGAAACGAACCGGTGAGCCAGATAGACATAATATTGGCATCTGGCAGTGCATCGCGCCGCACTCTTCTAAAGCAGGCGGGTGTTACGGCGCGGTCTATCAAGCCGAATATCGATGAGGAGACTGTGCGAGATGCCATGCGGCAGCAAGGCGCACCGATTCGCGAACAGGCAATGCATCTGGCAGAGCTAAAAGCGTTGAAAGTTTCCAGCCGTGAGGCCGGACTTGTAATCGGTGGTGATCAAATGCTCGCCCTTGGCGACATTGCGCTCGATAAGCCAATTGATCTTGCTGGGGCAAAGCAACACCTTCTTTCCCTCTCCGGGAAGGATCATATTCTGGAAACAGCGATTCTGGTTGCAGAGCGCGGGCAGGTCATATGGCGCCATTTGGCGCGCCCTCGGCTCAGCGTGCGTCCGCTTAGTGAGGCGTTCATAGATGACTATATCGCAGAGTGCGGCCCGTCTCTCTTGCAAACCGTCGGTGCCTATCAATTGGAAGGGCCTGGCGCACAGCTCTTTACAAAGATTGATGGGGATTACTTTTCAATTCTGGGCCTGCCGCTCTTGCCTCTTCTTGATTACTTGCGGACGCGCGAGGTCTTACAAACATGACCCGCGTTTTCGGTGTGATAGGTGATCCGATTGCGCACTCCCTAAGCCCGGTCATTCAAAATGGGTGGCTCCGTGACCATGGCATTGACGGTGAGTACCTTGCGATGCATGTGCCGAAGGATTCTTTGGGCGAGAGCCTAGAGAGTTTAGCCCGCCGCGGAATATCCGGATTGAACGTCACCCTCCCGCACAAGCAGGGCGCATTGGATGCCTGCGGATCCTTAACCGACCGCGCAGAAGCCATTGGCTCCGTCAATACACTATGGCGGCCTGGGGATGGTGAGTGGCATGGCGACAACACCGATGCACCCGGGTTCAACTACGCATTCAACCTTGCCTTGGACACCGCGCCATCAGATCAAACGAACCGACCTGTGCTTGTTATCGGGGCAGGGGGGGCGGCTCTTGCCGTTGCCTATGATCTCGGAAAAAACGCTTGTCCTGCCATTTTCTGCAATCGAACGGTCGCGAGGGCTGAACGCCTTATCGAGGTTTATGACCGAGCCCGTGGGACGAAAGAGCTCGATCCAGCCAAAAGATCTGCCCGGCCCCTTTCTGAATTGCCGGACGCGCTTGAAGAAGCATATGTGGTCATCAACGCAACAAGCCTTGGTCACGCTGGCCAATCCATCGATTCTTGGCCAAATGGCAGGGGCAGGCTTGTCTATGATTTATCCTATGGGAACGCAGCAAAGACCTTCCTTGGTCCGGCAGCCATCGCAGATTGGGTAACGGTTGATGGGCTCTGGATGCTGGTGGCCCAAGCTGCCTACGCCTTTGAAATATGGTTTGGTGTTCTGCCGGATATTAAGGCCGGGCATGCCCGTGCGCAAAAAGTCCTGGAGGCCGAGAATAATCATGCAACGGCCTCCAGGACTTTTTGCGCACGGGCGTGCCCGGTCTTCATATCCGGCAGAACACCAAACCATATTTCAAAGGCATAGGCAGCTT